>JBDGUY010000173.1:0-4372 GCA_039585935.1 Gemmatimonadota bacterium | reverse complement strand
TCGTGCATGTTCAGGGCATACGATGAGGCCCCGGCGCTCTCCACCTGGTAGTAGTAGGGACCGAACTGGGCCCCGATTCCCGTGAACCTCGCGTCCAGCAGGTTGGGCACGTTCACCAGCAGGTAGTCATCCTGGCGCTGCATTCGCAGATACTCCCACAGCGTGTCCATCTGCCGCGACATCTCATCGAAGTCGTAGCGGTCGATCTCGGCCTGGTAGTCAGGCCTGATCTCCTGCCACAGCCCCTCGAGGTCCGCGACTTCCCAGAACGCGTTCAGCACCTCTGGGAACCCGGAAAGGTTCTCGGCCGCCTCCTCGTACTGGCTGTGGGATGCCGGGTAGACCTGCTGGAATGGATAGTCGGGACTCAACATGAGCGAAAACTCGACGAACACCCAGACAGGGTATCCTAGCTGCTCGTAGTAATGCTTCCACTTCTCGAGGTCCTCCGGGTGCGATGCCAGCCTTCCGGCCAGCTCCTGCCGCACCCGGATTCGCAGCGGGTGCATTTCCTGGCCCTCCTGCTCGCGGTCGTACCCCACGGAGTTCAGGAACGACATGGTGGCAAAGATACGGCGATCCGCCAGCACCATGTATCCAGGTCCGCGGCGGACCTCTGCAGCGTGCGTGAACCGCAAGGAGCCTTCCGGTTCCTGGGCCCGGGCCCCACTCGGCGCGGTCACCGCCACGACAGTTAGAAACAGGAGGACCGCCCTCTCTCTCGCGCCGTTCGGCGGACAAGGATGGTGGCCTAGCGGAGTACTCTGGACCTCGACTCCCGGCTCGTGGGTGGGGAGGGGGCTTTTCGCGCGCATCACTTCCTCCTTCCGAGGGTCCATTGGGGAAGGCCGGGTCAGGATGGGAGGCCGGCATCCGCATCTTCGACACGGGTCAGGGCATGATCGTTGGGAGCGGGTACCTGGCCGCGCTTGATGCTTTCAGCCTCCCCGTCGCTCGGTTTGCACGGCCGGAGGCAGGGGACAGGGGGGCAGGAGCCGAGGCGCCGACGGTCTGAGCGAGCCCGTCTAGATTCGCCCATGAGGAGGCTGACCTGCCCCCAGTAGTGGTACCACGAACTAAGTCAGTCTGGCGGCAAGTCCCGGGTCCTGCAGCACAGGCCACCTGAGCCAAGGCTCTGCAGGTCGGACAGCTCGCGGCCGTGGACCTCGAACAGGCCATATCTGTCCGACCCGGCCTCACAGTGGCCACTGCCTAGAGGCCGGTGTCTCGGCTGCGAGATTCGCTACGTCCCATCACACGTAGCCAGCTGAACCTGGCCGAGAGAGAGTACTGCGGGTGCCTCGAGGTGTGACGGTCTGAAGGCTACTCGTCCCCGGTCTCCGACTTGGTGGCAGTGAACCGATCGACAATCGCGAGGAGCCGTGCGTCGAAGTCCTCGACACGCCGGAGCAGGATGCCACCGTGCCCCACACCGCCGATGGTGTCGACCGTGAAAGAAGGCACGTAACGCCGCATGGCTTCGACGTTCGTCGGCGGAACCGTCTTGTTGATCGCGGCGATCGGTCGATCGGTGCGCTGAAGTGTCGACCTCAGTTCGGATCCCGTCCATTCGAGCAACGACTCGAGTGCAGTAAAATAATACTCATGGGGTTGCTCGGGCATCATCTCTCTGACGTAGGTCAGCAAGGAATCTGGAGCGTCCGGCGTGAACGCGAACGCACGGATGAAAGCCGTGTCACGCCAGTTCGTGCGCATCATGGTCACGACCTGCTCCACTTCGGCATCGCTCATGACGGCATCCGGGTCCTCGAATACGTCAACGAAAACGATACCGAGGACGCGGTCCCCCAACCGCTCCGCCGCCTCGAGGACGACAGCTCCGCCCATCGAGAACCCGACCAGCACGACTCTTTCGAGCCCCAGTTGATCGACAACCGCCACGACATCTTCCCCAAACGCGTCCATGGTCCAGTCGCGTCGGTCAGCGCCCGATGCTCCGTGCCCCGCCAGGTCTAGCGCAACCACGCGGTGCCTGCGCGCGAGAGTCTCGGGGTGAATGCCCCAGATGGCGCGAGTATTGGCCCAGCCGTGCACCAACACGAGCCCGGGATCACCTACGCCGCGCACATCGTAGCGAATGGCCACACTGTCGGCGGACCGCGCTTCGCCATCCGTTACGGTCTCCACCAGCGCACCGGTGTCGCAGCCGACAAGACAGGATAGGAGCAGGAGCGTCAGGACCTGACCGACTGTCAGAGATTCTTCCGCTCCGAGTCGTGGTCGAGCGGCGTTGACCTGTCCCGGCACATCTGACGGGCGTCTCAGGAGTCTGCGTTGCAGGTTCATGCTACCCTCCGAAGTGTCCGGGTCCGAAGCACGTTCCGTGCGCAAGAACTGGCCCACAGGCCATTACGCCACTGTTCGATCTCCGGATGATTCACCGATGAGCTATGCCGGCGTGGCGATGCAACGTGCATCATCCACGGGCTCCGGACAATCCGTTCACCCGGCAGCGTTCCCCGGCGCACTCACGTATGTTCGCCGCCGGAAACGAGGGTACTCCAGGCACCAGTGTGCGACATCGTGTGCGAGGCTTGGAGAATTCTGCGCCGGATTCGAAGTCTGAAATCCGGCGCTACCCCGGAGTAGCCCGCAACTTTCCGCATCGGGGCGTGGTGCAGTCCGGTAGCGCGCCTGAATGGGGTCGCCAACGACTCCAGGCCTCCCCACCTCGTAAGTCCCATTGACCTGACCCCCTGAAACGCTACCGATCGCGGAGTTAGGATTGTGATCGGTCGGGACGTGAGGAAAGGGGGCTGGAAATGGGGCAGAAGCGGTACACACGCGAGCAGATCATTGGCAAGCTGCGGCAGGCGGAGGTCCGGGCTGCCGAGGGCAAGCGAGTAGTGGAGATCGTGCGGGAGCTGGGGATCACGGAGCAGACGTACTACCGGTGGCGCAAGGAGTACGGGGGCCTGAAGGTCACCCAGGCGAAGCGCCTGAAGGAACTCGAGCGGGAGAACGCGCGCCTGAAGCGGGCGGTCGCGGACCTGACGTTGGACAAGCTGATTCTGAAGGAGGCGGCGAAGGGAAACTTCTAAGCCCCGAGCAGAGGAGGCGTTGCGTCGTGCACGTGCGCCAGAAGTTCGGGGTGTCGGAGCGCTGGGCTTGCCGGGTCCTGGGCCAGGTACGGAGCACGCAGCGTCGGCAGGCGAGGAAGCGGCCGGACGAGGAGGCGCTGCGCTCGGACGTGGTGAAGCTGGCGAGCCGGTACGGACGCTATGGGTACCGGTGAGTGACGGCGCTGCTGCGGGCCGAGGGCTGGGAAGTGGACGGTCAGCGCCTGAGCTGCGCGCTGAGGCCATCTGTTCTTCGTCCACAATATTCACCGCGTCAGCTCCAGGCGCGTGTTAGCTGGAGCGCACCTGTATCATGCCGCAGGGAGTGCTGCTATCGGCGCAGAGACTCTATTTCCTCCGCGATCGTCGCCTCCAGTTCTTGGGCGGAGATGACGACGCCGTCCAACAGCTGGGCTGACAGGTGAGCCCAATACATGCTGTCACGGAGATATCCTTCGAAGTTGGGCCGCGTCCGCATCCGACTGAGTATGCGATCGGCGTCAGCGCGCGTGGCTCCGATCTCCGGTGCGGCTCGCTGGGTCTCGGCGTAACTGGAGGGCGCGTCCTCGCCGGAAGCGCTCAAGAACCGCAGCAGCAACGCAGGGTCGAATGTGCCCGCCCGAATTCTGGGCTCGGGGTCCAGGACGAACGCCAACTCGCGGAAGTACGTCTCGGTGATCCCCTGGTCGCCCCAGGCACTCCACTGGTTAATCTGCAGCCCAATCTGCTTATAATAATCGGCGATGTGCCGTTTGAGCGCCTCGTTCTTCAAGAGACGGAGGTCTCCCGTGGATTTCAGCTCGTCGATCGTGAATGTCGAGATCGTAGGTGGGAACAGGACACCGGCGAAGTGCACCTTCATGACCAGCGAGTCAGGATCGGGGGCAGCATCCGGGTCGTGGAGCCAAGCATCGACCTGCCTGGTGATCGCGAGCCGATTTCGCGCCTGATCGCCGCTGAATCGGAGGGACCTGATATCCGACCTGACATCCGTTTGTAGGCTCTCGAGGTAGCTGACCGCCCTGGCGGCATCCTGGCGAGCCTGCACCGCCTGGTCAGCCCAGAGGGCGATCAGGACGCCGAGGGACACGATTGCGAGCTCGCCTAGCGCGAGTCTCCAGCTTCCCAGAAAGCGGCCGACGAAGCCCGATGCAGAGATGTCACCATGCGTCATGTCGATCTCCGTTCCCACCTCTGTAGACAGGGAACACGCAGAAAACACGATTCAGCTTCAGGACAATAGAATACGCAGGCCACCCGGGCGACGACCGCCCCAAGCTCCATCTAACGGT
>JBDGUY010000172.1:0-4377 GCA_039585935.1 Gemmatimonadota bacterium | reverse complement strand
TACCAGTCTCGATGATGCCCTGGCGTCAGCCATGGAGGCGACGAAGCCCGGGCTGCTGGTCTTCGTCGCCCTGTCCTTAGCGTCCCGGTCGCTGGAGCTTCCTGAGCTCGTCGCACGGTGGGTCGGGATACTGGCGGTTGCCGCGGCCCTCATCCAGATCGGCTTCTGGTGCGTCGCCTGGCTCGATGTCGTACTGCGTTCGTGGCGGCAGAGGAGGGTGGGGGACGATCCCGAGGCGTCCTTGACATTCAACTTCGTCCACTACGCGATAAACGTCGCCGTATGGGCAATCGTGCTCATGCTTCTGCTCGAGAATCTCGGGGTCGACATCTCGGCTCTCGTGACCGGTCTCGGTATCGGCGGAATCGCCGTGGCCCTCGCGGTCCAGAGCGTCCTGGGTGACCTTTTCGCCTCACTGACAATTCTGCTGGACAAACCGTTCCTGGTAGGTGACTACCTCGCGGTAGACGATCTCAGCGGCACAGTGGAGTCGATCGGGTTGAATTCGACTCGCATCACGAGTCTGACCGGCGAGCAGCTCGTGTTTTCGAACAAAGACCTGCTGCAGAGTAGAATTCGGAACTATGGCAGAATGGAAGAGCGACGGGTCCTGTTCCGGATCGGCGTGGTCTACGGGACTCCCCCCGGTGAGCTGCAGAAGATTCCGGATATGATCCGGACGGCGATCGAGGGTCAGGAGCTGACCCGATTCGACCGCTCGCATTTCAAGGAATTCGGTGAATCAGCGCTCATCTTCGAGACGGTGTACCACATGACGGTTCCCGACTACCAGGCATACATGAACGTCCAGCAGCAGGTGAATCTCGCGGTGCTGCGGAGTTTCGAGAGCGAGGGAATCGAGTTCGCGTTCCCGACGCAGCACGTCTACCTAGAGAGCGTCGGTGGAACGGACCGGCCTGGCGAGTCGGCATCGATGCCCGGACGCGCCGACTCGGTTGACGGTCCCGGGGACGATAAGTAAGATGCTCGGCTGTATTCCGAGCACAGCTGGCCTGAAGCGAGGGAGCGACACGGAGCCATGACCGAGGTATCGGCAACCGGGACGCCCATGATGGTGCTGACCGGAACGGCGAATCCCGCCCTCGCGGAGCGGATCGCAGAGGAGCTCGGCCAGCCGTTGTGCGAAGTGACCGTCAAGAGATTCGCGGACGGAGAGATCTTCGTGCGGATCGACGAGAACGTCCGTGGGCGGGACGTGTTCGTAATTCAGCCGACGAGTCCGCCCGGGGATAATACGCTCGAGCTGTTGCTGCTGATCGACGCGGCGAAACGGGCATCCGCTGCGCGAGTCACGGCGGTCGTACCGTATTTCGGATATGCCCGGCAAGACAGAAAGGACCAGCCGCGGGTGTCGATCGCGGCGAAGCTGATGGCGAACCTGATCGTGGCGGCCGGCGCTGACCGGTTGATCACGATCGATCTGCATCAGCACCAGTTGCAGGGGTTCTTCGACATTCCGGTCGATCACCTGTACGCGTCTCCGGTGTTCATGGAGCACTATCGCTCCACGGACAAGGAAGATTTCGTGGTGGTGGCCACGGATGTCGGCGCCGCGAAGATGGCGCGCGGGTATGCGAAGCGGATGGGAGCCGGGCTGGCGATCATCGACAAGCGTCGCTCGGGGCCGAACGTCGCTGAGGTTGTGAACGTCGTTGGTGAGGTGGAGGGCAGAAGATGCCTGATACCGGATGACATGGTCGATACCGCGGGCACCATGGTGAACGCGGTCGAGGCCCTGCACGAGCGCGGCGCGACGGAAGTGTATTGCATCGCGACGCACCCTCTGTTGTCAGGACCGGCCGTGGAACGTCTGAGCGGGGCGGATATCGTGGAGATCGCGGTCACGGACACGGTCGCGATATCCGAAGAGAAGCGCACAGCGCTTCCAAATCTGGTGGAAGTTTCGGTCGCGCCATTGTTGGCGCGCGCCATAGAAAGCACGCACTACAATCGCTCGGTGAGCAAGCTGTTCGACTGAGGGTCCGGCAGGACTCGCTGCGAGAACGCGACCGGGGCGAAGAGGCGGAATGATGACGAAACAGGCAACATTGAAGGTCCAGACCCGAGACGGCCGCGGGAAGGGAGCCGCCCGGCAGCTTCGGCGCGACGGGTCTATTCCCGGCAATCTTTACGGGCGCGAGATCGCACCGATCTCCGTGCAGGCCGACATGAGAGAATTCGGGGCCCTGGTGAGCGCGATCTCGGTCGAGAACACCATCGTCGAGCTGGTTCTCGACGGGGACGCACCGAGGCGCGCGCTGATTCGGGAGATTCAGCGTCACCCTGTGCGCCCCGACTTTCTGCACGTGGATTTCTACGAGATCCGCGCCGGGGAGAAGGTGAAAGTGAACGTTCCTCTGCACCTGATCGGAACTCCGATCGGCGTCAGGAACGGTGGCACCCTGCAGCAGGTCCGGCACGAGCTCGAGGTCGAGTGCCTTCCGTCCGAGATTCCACCGTCGTTCGAGATCGACATTTCAGGGCTCGAGATCGGAGATTCGTTCCACATCAGCGACGTGGACCTCGGCGAGCTCGAGGCTCTTGAAGATGGTGCGCGGACGATCTGCTCGGTTGCCGCGCCGAGAGTCGTGGAAGAGCCGGTCGACGAGGAGGGACTCGAGGACGAGCTCGACGAAGAGGATGCCGAGCCCGAGGTCATTACGGCTCGTGGCGACGACGATTCCGACGAGGGCAGCGGGGACTGAGTCTCCAACCCGAGCTGGCAGATTCGTGAAACTGCTGATCGCCCTCGGAAACCCGGGCGAACAGTATCGGGATACCCGTCACAACGCGGGTTGGTGGCTGGCGGACCACCTCGTGGTCCGCTGGTCCATCGATCCGTTTCGACGCGCGGGTCCTGCGGCGGAGTGTAAAGGGGGCGTAGCCGGCGAGGATGTCCTGCTGGTGAAGCCCCTGACTTACATGAATCGGAGCGGGCGCGTGCTGCGCCGATACCGGGATCTCGAGGAGTTCGTGCCGTCGAAGGATCTGCTGATCCTGGTGGATGACGTGGATCTGGAACCGGGCAACTTTCGGTTGCGTGCTTCCGGCTCGGCCGGAGGACACAACGGGCTGCTCTCGATCGAGGGTGCTTTGCGCTCCCGGGAGTACGCTCGCCTGAGGGTCGGTGTCGGAGCGCCGGAGGACCGTGACGTGGACCGGGCAGATTGGGTACTGGCACCTCCCAGGCAAGACGAGGAGGAAGCCGTGCTCACTGCTTTCGATACGATGTCGGAGGCGGTGGAATGCTGGCTGTCTGATGGAGCAGAAGTAGCGATGAACAGGTTCAACCGGTCGCAGTGACGCCCGGTCGGAACCAAGAGGTCAGGCACTACACAGGAGAGATTGTCTCGTGGAGCATTGGATAGACTGGGCCCTCTGGTTGGGGCTGGGCGGACTCATGATCGCGCTCGGATTGTTCGCGTACGTGCGAAATCAGCCGTCGGGCAATGAGATCATGACGGAACTGGCCGAAGCGATCCAGTCCGGAGCGATGGCCTTCCTTCGTCGCGAGTACTCGGTGCTGCTTCCGTTCGTCGCGGTAGTCGCGGCGATGCTGTGGTGGCTGATCGGCGGCCAGACCGCAGCGGCCTACGTGTTCGGTGCCTTCTGCTCCATCGTGGCCGGGTTCATCGGAATGCGCGCCGCGACGCTGGCCAACGTGAGAACAACCGAGGCTGCCAGGTCTGTCGGCCAGGAAAAGGCCCTGCGAGTAGCGTTCAGCGGTGGCGCGGTAATGGGTCTCGCAGTCGCGAGTCTCGGTCTGGCCGGGCTCGGAGCGGTGTACACGATGTTCCGACCCGAGACGGTGGGGCTTATCGAATTCGGCCAGATCGTCTCCGGTTTCGCGATGGGTGCTTCTTCCATCGCCCTGTTCGCCAGGATCGGCGGCGGAATCTTCACGAAGGCCGCCGATGTAGGCGCTGACCTGGTCGGTAAGGTGGAAGCGGGGATTCCGGAAGATGATCCAAGGAATCCGGCAACTATCGCCGACAACGTCGGCGACAACGTCGGCGACGTCGCCGGCATGGGTGCCGACATCTTCGAGTCGTATGTCGGATCCGTAGTTGCGACGATCGTGCTCGGCGTCACGTCGGCCGCGATCCTGCCGGACAAGCAATTCGCCGCGGCCTCTCTGCCCGTCATCTACGCGATGGTCGGGCTCGTAGCGAGCGTGATCGGGATCGGCTCGATGCGGATTCTCGAAAAGATGGATCCGGCCGCGGCACTCAGAAATACGACTTTCGTTGGAGCGATCGTTTTCTGGACCGGGGCATGGTTCGTCACGTTACAGCTCGACGTGCTTGGTGGCTCGGCTGGCAACTACTGGAGTTGGATCAATCCGGCGGCCGGACC
>JBDGUY010000171.1:0-4411 GCA_039585935.1 Gemmatimonadota bacterium | reverse complement strand
TGCGCGAGCAGTTCCATTACTTCGTCCAGCGGTCGTCCACGCAGCGGGTCGTACTGGGCGAGCAGCAGCGTGAGCAGCACCCGGGCGTCGAGGCGACTCGGGTAGTCGGACACCAGGCCGCGGTACGCGCGCTCTGCATCGCGTATCCGCCCGTCGAGGTGATCGGTAAACGCCGCCAGCGACCGGCGGTCGAATTCTGCCAGGTGGTCCGAGTGACGTCCGGCGCGATGCGCCCATTCGGCCGCATCGCCGGCATAGTCTCCGAGACCGACCTGCAGCGCGAACGCGTTCCGGTACATTGCGAGCGCGAATGTCGAATCGATCTCCACTGCCCCGGTGAACGCCTCGCGGGCTTCCGGCAGATTCCCCTGGCGAAGCTGCTCTTCACCTTCCAGATAGGCCTTGAGGGCCGCCAGGGATTCCGTGGTGATCGCGGCTGTGCGTACCAGTTCCGTGCTGGCAGCGCCGAATTCACCTGTGCTGCGCTCGGCCAGCAGCTCCGCTGTCAGCCTATCGACGAGCTCGAACAGCTCCGTCGTGTCGCCCTCGACCTCGGCGCGCGCGAGAGACTGGATCGAGTCCTGGAGCGCGTACAGACCGGCATTCATCCGGACCCGGCCGCCCGATCCCTGCACCGTCCCGACGATGAACCGCCCCGCCCCGAGATCCCGCGACACGCTCTCGGCCGTCCGCATGTCGATCGGCAGTCCTTCGGCGTGCTTCGTCGCGTTCATCACGAGGACCGGATCGAGCGTCTCGACCTCGCCCGGTTCGAACAGGTTCTGACTCAGCAGCGTGGGCATGCCCTCCCGCAGCCAGTCGAGCCCTTCGGATCCGACCACACCGAACGGAAACACAGCGAGGCGGGTGTCCTCGATCGTTACGGTCTCGACATCAGGTGTGGCGACGCGCCAGGCCAGCCATACCCCCGCCACGAGCAGCGCCACGCCGGCGACGGCAGCGAGTCCGGACGGCCAGCGGCTGAGCGGCGGCTCTGCGACGATCGCCTCGATCTCGGCCTGGTCCGCATCAGGCGTGCGCTGCACTCCCTCCGGAGTCCGCTCGAATACCCATGCGAACACGAGCGCGAACGGAAACCCGAGGATCGCCAGCCACACCACGAAGCTGATCGTCCACTCGGGAAGCGGGATGGCCGGAAATATCACGTCGGCCGCCTGGATGACGACGAACGCGGCGGCGCCGTACGCCGCTGCGACGCGGAAGACTTTCCGGCGCTTCAGTTCGGCGAAGAATCTCTGATATGCAGGGGCTTCTGACATGGCGCACAAGATCGACCGGGGGTGCCGATTCCGGCAAGGTCGAGGGCTCACGTGTCAGATCTCGCCGGAACCGCGCGACGCCCATGATGTACCGCATCTCATGGACCTGAACAGCGCGGCGAACCTGGCAGAGATCCTTGGAGCGATCATCGTCGTGGGCGGTTTCGTCTTCGCGATCATTCAGCTCACGCACTTTCGCGCCCAACGACGGGACACCGCGGCGCTGGAACTGGCTCGATCGGTCCAGAACCCCGAGTTCGCCCACGCGCTTCGCCTCATCCTGTCCATTCCACCCGGGCTTACCGCCGACGAGCTGCGCGCGAAAGGCAGTCAAGTCGAAGACGCGGCGATGCTCATCAGCCTGACGCTGGAATCCGTCGGGATCATGATCCACCGCCGCATCGTTTCGATCGACATGGTGTGGGAATTGATGGGCGGCGTCATTCTCGAGACCTGGGACCGGATCGAGCTCTGGGTCCGTGACATTCGCCGGGCGCACGAGCGCGAGAAGTTCGACGAGTGGATCGAGTGGCTGGTCCATCAGCTGAACGAGCACTTCGACGGGAACGGTCAACAGCCGGCGCACGTGAGATACGCGGACTGGAAGGCGTAAGCTCCGCTCAGCGCTCCACCGGCCCGAGATACCTATCCAGCCACTCCAGCGTCTCACGGATCAGCAACGGGCGCGGCACATCGTGCCCTCCCTCGGCGACCACGTGTCGCTTGTCCGCATCCGGAGTCCCGAGCAGTTGATACATCGGCTTCTGGGACGTCTCGAGCGGAAAGAACATGTCGTGCCGACCATTCAACATCAGCGACGGGATCTCCAGCCGCGTGACGTAGTTGAACGGATCCGCCTCCGGCAGCGGCCGCTGGAACTTGAGACCCGCAACGTAGAACACCGCCGCATCGAACCGCGGCTCCACGGCTGTCATCAGCACCCCCATCCGTCCGCCCCAGCTGACTCCGAAGTATGCCAGTCTCTCTGAATCGACTTCCTCGCGGCTTTCGAGATAGTCCACGGATCGCGCGAGATCCTGTTGCCAGCGGATGACCCGGTCTCGATAGGCGACGGTCGCGTTCGGTGTGTCGGTATCCAGCTCGTCGCGCCGTTCCCAGATGCCGTCGTACACGGGAATCACCACCGCCCGGCCGTCCTTCACCAGGAATTCTCCCGCGAACCGTACGAGCGAGTCCTGGTAGATCGCACCCGATCCCGGGAAGTAAACGACGGCCTGGTACGGCGGACGGGCATTCTTCGGCAGAAACAGATGTGCCAGCATTCGCTCTCCGCCGTAGGCCGCGTCGAACGAGATCCGCTCGTGGATCCAGTCTTCGGGCGTCGTGTCCCGTGCTTCGACCGTCGGATTGAGCGGCGTCGGATCGTACGCGTACATCCCGAGAAACACCTGGTATGTCTCGTCGGAAACCGGCTCTTCCGTCAGGAAGTCCCTCAGCGGTCGCCGGATCGCCGCCCCCGCGGCCTCGAAGTCCGGGTCGTCATACGCGGCAAGCCGCAGGCCGTTGGTGACCGATCGATCCCAGGCGGGCTGCTCGAATGCGTCGTTGAACATGTAGGTCGCATCGTTCCAACCTCCGCCGAGGATGAAGCGCCCGGCGATCCCCTCGTTCCAGCACCACTCACGGGCGTTGCCGCCCATGTCGAGCGTGCCGTACGGTCCGATTCCGCCGTATTGGCCCACGACTGACGGTCCGTCACCCGAGAAATTGCTCTGCGGAACGATATGCGACGAAAGTAGAGTGCCTGCGGCCCGATTCCAGTGAAACACGGTTGGAAGTCGCTTCCCTGCCCATCGGGCGAACGCCGCCGCCTCGTACCAGCTGAGTCCGGTAACCGGAAAGTCGGCTTCTCCATCGGGGTAACTACCGGCCTCCCAGGTCGCGGGCCCCGGGCGGCCGGTGCGGTCAGTGAACAGCCTCGACGCCTCGTCGAACGTCAGGGTCCGGCCGTCCTTCTCGAACGGTTCGACCCAGAACGAGGGATCATCGTATCCGCCGGCATCCATGAACTGCCTGTATTCCCGGTTCGTCACCTCGAGACGGTCGATCCAGAATCCGCCGAGCGCTGGCGCATCCACGTGCTCGAGACCTGGAATCACGAGCGGGTCGTCCCCTCCGGGGATCCAGACCATGTCCGTCGAATCGGCCTGTTCGGGTACGAGGCGATACGTCGAGTCCGTCGGGACCCAGCGGAACGTTCCGACTTCCAGCGGCGTGTATCCATCCAGGACCAGCCGAAGCCGGGTGATACCCCTCGGGATTCTTGCTGACTCGAGCGGCGTCGTCCCGAGGAGATCCCACTCGCCCTCCGCCTGGTAGTCGTTCACGTAGACGGCGGCCCCGGCCGGATCCGTCCTCAGCGGGGTGGTGCGGCTGAATGACGAGACCAGCGCTGCCTGTGACGAATCACCCTGTAAGTCGATCTCCGCGTCCCGGGCCACGACCCACGCCGAGTCATACAGGCCTTGGTCGACGAGCCTCTGGATCTCGTTCTCGAGCCGGGCCTGTTCCTCTTCCTGTTCCGACGCGCCGCCGGAGCGGACCATGAGGCCAATGGCGATTATCCCCCACAGCGCCATAGCGAAGAGAGCACCGAGCCCGACGTTCTTCCACGTGAACACCGCCCGGACGGTCTTCGAGAGCGCCTTGCGGTCCGATGAATCGACCGCGTCGGGGAATCCTTCGCGGGGTCCGTGACTCTGCACCGCTGCCGTGATCAGGGCGATCGGGAATCCGACAGCCAGCAATCCAAGCGCAAACCTGAAACTCCACGGGGGCAGGCCGATGTTGTCCACCAACACGTCGATCACCTGGAGGATGACCCAACCGCCCGCCAGGTACAGTCCCAGCACCTGCCAGAACGAACTCCCGCCTCGCTTCATCCTGCGCCCGACGGTTGGTACGTGTCCGCTGCCGGATCATACCCGTTCGGCAGACCCAGTTCGTCCATCAGGCTCTGCATGCGCGGGTCGTCTCTCAGAGGGTCGAGCGCCGGATCGACGCCAAGCAGCCCCAGTGAGAGAGAGCCTTCAGCCAGGGGGCTCTCCATCCAATCCATGGCCGCTTCGGGTTGTCCGAGAATCGTGTACAAAGCGGCGATCTGCAGGACA
>JBDGUY010000170.1:0-4848 GCA_039585935.1 Gemmatimonadota bacterium | reverse complement strand
CAGTTTCGGACCGGCGAGCAGGATCATCGAGCCGAGGCTCGACTGGTGCATCGTGGGGAGGACGATTCCGAGCGCGATGAGCCACGGCATCGCCTTCATCAGGATCGGTGTCCACTTCTTCGCGAACGCCTGCAGCTTAGGCTTGTTGTCCTCAGTCTCCCAGCGCTCGAAAAATACGGGGGCCATTTCGATCCACAGCACCGCCGTGTAAAGCATGATGCACAGGGCGACCTCCAACTGGACCGAATCGAGATTCCACGTCCAGAAGAAGATCGGCAGCTTCCAGGTCAACCACGGACGTCCGAGGTCGATCATCACGCCGACTGCCCCGAGCGTATAGCCGAGCGCGCTGGTTAGGATCGCCGAGCGGATCAGCGGGTGGTACTTCCCCTTGTTGAACACGTAGATCAACAGGGCGATCGCGTACCCGCCGCATGCCAGGGCCGTGCCCGTGACCACGTCGAACGCGATCCACAGCCCCCATGGGTGTCCGTCGGTCAAGTTCGTTACCGGTCCCAGGCCGACCAGGAACCGGAAAATCAGCAGAAGCCCCGTGACTCCCGCCAGCGCCAGGCAGATCTTCATGACCGGGGTCATGATCGGTCCGCCGATCGGCCTCGGAACTCCGTGCTGGTTGTTCACGCTCCCACCGCCTCACCGGCCTTGTCGTACTGCCGGCGCGATCTCCACACGAGGCCCGCGATGACGCCGTACACGGCCACGGGAGCGACAAACCCCTTGTAGATCGTATGCTGGAGGCCAACGGGAAGCGCGGGAACAGGTTCGGTTCCAAGCTCCGGCAGTCCGAGCTTCGAGAACGGGATCCCCTTCGCGGTCAGATACAGGACCTGGGTTCCGCCGACTTCATCGAGACCGTAGACATGGTCCTCGTACGTGTCCGGGTTCTCCGCGATGCGCCGCAGCGCTTCGGCCTTGAGCTCCTCGTACGGTCCGTAGATCACTGCCGCCCGCGGACAGACTTCCGTACAGGCGGGCTGCCCGATTTCGTTCAACTGCCCTTCGTCGGTCGTGCCAGCCTTGGCCAGGCACATCTGGCACTTGACCATGGCCGGAGTGGCCGAATTCCACTCGAACTTCGGAATGTTGAACGGACAGGCGACCTGGCAATACCTGCACCCGATGCAGCGCTCGGGTTTCCAGGTCACGATCCCGTTCTGCCGCTTCTGGAACGACCCCATCATGCAGGCCGCCGCGCAGGCGGGATCGATGCAGTGCATGCATTGCTGCTTGATGAAGGCCGTACCCTCCTCACCTTCGTAGAACTTGATGATGTTGGCGGTATTGGCAGTCAGGTCGATCGGGTCGTCATACAACCGGCTGTGTGCTTCCATCTCCAGGCTGTTCGCGCGCCGGCATGCGGATACACAGGCTTTGCAGCCGATACACATGGTCGCGTCGTACAGCATCCCGGTGGCATCGGCAGGAGCTTCCTTCTTCTCCCGTGCCTCGGCTTTTCGGGCGCCCGCCGCAGTAGCCGCGCCGAACGCGGCGACCTTGAAAGCGCCCCGCCGCGAGATCTTCATCGTCACACCCCCCCCAGGCCGATTTCATCTTCGCTGGGCTGGCTCACCTTCTTCGCCGCAATGATTCCGCCGCCGATAGCGCCGCCGATGATGCCGCCGAGCGCCATCGTGGCCCACGGATTCGGGCCGTCCCGCTGGGTGACGATCGGCGGATAAGTCGAGGGCGGAGTCGCATCGGTGATCTCTACCGTCTCGAACTTGCCCAGCGTGAACCCGACCCCCTCTTCGGTGCAGCCGAAACAGGGAGCGCCGATCCCGATCGGCCAGGCGTCGTCGACTCCCCCGAAATGCAGAGTCGAGCAATTGGCATGAGTGACGGGTCCCTTGCACCCCATCTCGTACAGGCACCAGCCCAGTCGATGACCATCGTCACCGAATTGCTTGACGAATCGGCCGGCGTCGAAGTGGGCCCGGCGCGGGCAATGCTCGTGGATGACCCGGCCGTAAGCGAATTTCGGTCGCGCCAGCGCGTCGAGCTCGGGCAACGTCCCGAACGTGGCATACTGCAGCGCGACGCCCAGGAAGTTGTAGGGATTCGAGGGACAGCCCGGAATCGTCACGACCGTCTTTCCTTCGAGCAAGGTGGGCGCTCCCACGGCGCCGGTCGGATTCGGTGCGGCCGACGGGATCCCGCCCCATGAAGCGCACGAGCCGATCGCGATGATCGCTCCTGCGTGTTCAGCCACTTCTCGAACCAGCTCGATGGAGGTCTGTCCTCCGATCTTGCAGTAGATCCCGTCTTCCTTCATCGGGATCGCCCCCTCGATCACCAGGATATAGGAGCCCTTGTGCTCCTCCATCGTGGCCCTGCGCACCTCCTCGGCCTGGTGACCCGCCGCGACCATCAATGTCTCGTGATAGTCGAGACTGATCAGATCGAGGATCAGCTCATCGACCGCGGGGTGATGCGTCCGGAGCAGCGACTCCGTGCAGCCCGTGCACTCCTGGTTGTGGAGCCAGATCACCGAGGGCTTGAGACCCTGTGCCGCATTCTCGGCGAACTTCGCGGCCGCCTCTGCAGGCAGCCCGACGGCGGCCGCCGCCATACTGCACACCTTCACGAAGTCCCGACGATCCACCGACATCAGGCCTGAAGGGGAGGAGTCGAGTGTGGGAAGCACCATGTCTGCCCTCCTGGTGGTTTCACGACGTCGCCGCCTCACCAGCGCGAGGCCCCGGATCTGGTCGAGGACCTCGCAGCCGGAGGCTGGGAGCCGTATGCCGCGGGAGCTGAACTCCCGTCCTGTGATTCAGGATCTAGTTCGGCTAACCGGGCGGTCCGCGTGTTGCCGACGTCCGCCCGGGCGGACTCTGGAAGTCGTTCTGCTATCGGACTCTACAGTCGTGGTGCACGACCTCGGCCCGTGAGCCGTACAAGGGATACTCCGGGCCCTCCGGCCGCGGATTCCCGTGCACGGCGCTGCTTTCGACCATTCGGATCGGGCAGTTGTCGGTCGAATCTGGCCAGGGAGACCCGACACGAGCCGACAGCAGGGCTAAAGGCAACACGTATGCCAACTTCCCGAATTGCCACTCGTCTTCGCTCTCAGACCGGCATATTCGCGTCTATGTTGTTTCAGGAGTGACACGTACAGGACTTCAAACCCGGATCGGCGCGCCTCGGCACTCGATTCGATGACGGCCACCATCGGGTCAGGCCGTCGGTTCACCGGACGAGGATTGGGACGGTTCGGCCCACCGGCAAGATCAGCGCAACGGAATCGGAGTCCCCTTCAGGTCAGGGGTCGGATCGACCCACGGGCACCAGGTAGAGCGGAACCTGCTCGGCCGGCAGTTCCAGGGCGGCGCGCACGCGATCCGGTTCGAGCCACGCGATCGGAACGCCTGAAAGGCCCAACGCCGCGGCCTGAAGGAGCAGGTTTTGCGCCGCATGTCCCAGGTCCATGTGTACGTAGGGCTCGGCCCCGGGACCGAGCTTCTCGAAGGCCCGGGAATAGACGGCGGTGAATACGAAAACCGCGGGGGCCGACGTCACGGAATCCTGATCGTGAGCTGCCGACCTCAAGTCCTCCCTGAGGTCTCGCCCGAGTCGGGGTTCGAGGCTGTGGTCGGATGGCAGGTACCGGCTGAGCCCTTCCGCGGTCGCCACGTACAACTCCAGCGGATAGGCCTCCATCGCCGACGGCGCCGCGCGCAACCGACCATCAGAGCCGGTTATGCCCTGCGCAGCCCACAGAAGCTGACCGATCTGGTCCGGGGAGAGTGGTTCCGGACGAAAAGCGCGTACCGAACGTCTCTTCGCCAATGCCGCCTCCAGCGAAAGCGGACCCTCGAGTAAAGGAGCCGGAAGAGTTCGAGCATTCATGGGAATTCTCGTTCGCAGCAACAGTTGATCGGGAGCCGGGATGACCGGCCGATCCGGGACCCGGATACGATATATATACTGTATGCTGGAGACGGTGACGACGAGCTGGCCGGTCAGGCTGAGTCGCTTTGTCTCCATTCCGGGACCCGCTTCGGGCGACTGCCCGTCCCCCGGCGGCCCCGGATCGGCGTCTCGGCCGACCGGCCGCGACGCACGACTCCCTGTCTTTCGACCCAGTTACGTGCATAACTCCGCGGCGAAATTGGATCGCGGATGTGGGTGCGGTCCTTGTGACGAAAGGCTCCCCGGATCGCAGTCCGGCGGTACGCTTCCTGCAGATTTCGCGACCGGTTATTCCTCAACATTCCGACGCCGCCTTCGTCGCGGCCGACCCGGAGGCCCTATTCCATGCGTGATGCCGTCGAGCGGCTCTGGCCGGAACTCGAATGGATCGAGAATCCGGAACTGCGCGAGGCAACGACCCGTACCTGGGTCGTCGCCGTTCACCCTCAAGGTCCCGAACTGCCCTGCCACCTTCATGCAGCACAAGCGTTGCGTCGTCCATATCGCGCGTGATGGAGCGCGGGCGATGCAGGAATTCCTTGGTGACTCTCTCGACATTGACCTGGATGTGGTAGTGGCGGGGGCGATCCTCGCTGACGTGGGGAAGGTGCTCGAGTACGAGAAGTCGGACGGGACGATTCGCCAGAGCTCCCGTGGACTGGCTCTTCGGCATCCGTTCACCGGCGTGGCCGTGGCGCTCGAATGCGGGGTGCCGGATGACGTGTGTCACATCATTGCCGCGCATGCCGGAGAGGGAGACATGATCCGGCGAACGACCGAGGCGATCATCGTCCACCATGCTGACTTCATGAGCTATCTGCCGTTTCTCAATCTCGGGGCCTGAACCCCGATCGCGGGAGGATTACGACCATGGCGCACAGCGCTCCCGGCCAGTCGGCCGAAACGATCACGGCG
>JBDGUY010000169.1:0-4528 GCA_039585935.1 Gemmatimonadota bacterium | reverse complement strand
GCTGTCGGGCTCGACGATGGGAACGACCTGGACGGCGAAGCTCGTGGTGCCGGGCGGGGCGGTGGCACTCGTCGAGGCGGCCCGCGACTCGATCGTCGCTCGACTCGACAGGGTAAACGCCTCCATGTCCACCTGGGACCCGGAATCCGAGATCTCCCGGTTCAATCGCTCGGGCTCCGTCGAGCCTTTCCCGGTCTCCGCGGAATTCGTCGATGTGGTCAGGCGCGCCGAGACCGTGAGCCAGGCGACCAACGGGGCATTCGACGTGACCGTCGCCCCGCTCGTTACGCTGTGGGGTTTCGGAGCGGATGGCACGCCCGGGGAGCCAGCCGACCCGGCTGCAGTTCCGGCGGTCATGGCTCACGTCGGCTACGAAAAACTGCAGATCAGCGATGACGGACGGGCGCTGCGTAAGACGGACCCCGGCGTCTCGATCGACCTGTCGGCGATCGCCAAGGGATACGGGGTGGATAGAGCCGCCGAGGCACTTTCTTCGATGGGTCTGGCCGCGTACGCCGTCGAGGTCGGGGGGGAAATCAGGGCCCGTGGACGGAAGCCCGACAATTCGCCCTGGCTCGTCGGCATCGAAGCTCCGGACCCTGCCGCGCGAACCGTGCTGCGCAGCATGCCACTACTGGACGCATCGGTTGCCACATCAGGAGACTACCGGGATTTCTACGAGTCGAGTGGAACCCGATATGCGCATATCGTAGATCCGCGTACCGGTTCCCCCATACTTTGGCAGGGCTTCTCGGTCACCGTGATCCACGCCAGCGCCACACTGGCCGATGCATGGGCCACGGGCCTCAGCGTACTCGGCCCTTCCGAGGGACTCGCGCTGGCCGATCGCGAGGGACTCGCGGTGCTATTCGTGCTGCCTGACGGAAACGGCGGCTACCGCGAGCTGCCGTCGGAGGCCTGGGTTTCAGATGTGGAGGGCGGGAAGGCCAGCACCGCGGCACGGGCACAGATCCCGATCACGAACGGGGTGACCGCTGCCGGGATATCCTGAGGCCAGAACGGAAGGCCCAGAAGAAACAGGACCGCGAGCGCGAGAGTGATCAGCATGTAGGGCCGCAGCCATCGCGGGTTCTTTCCAATCAGCAGCGCCACCGCCGGCACGACGTGGGTCGGAAGCGCCCACATGAGGTTCAGGTTCCCGTTCGTCACCGTGTGCAGTGACACGAAGGTGAGGAACGCCAGCACGAACCCCGCGATTCCCACCGCCCCGAACAGGATGCCGTCCAGCCAGCGACGTGCTCCGTGAGCGGCCTTCCGATCGGCAACCGTGACCAGTACCAGCCCGACCGCGATGATCCATCCCAGGATCCTGGGCCAGCGCACGGCCGGGTCGCGCTCGCCCGCTTCCGGGCCCCAGGTCAAGGTGTCAGTGCGGCTGACCAGCGGTCGTTCGGCTCCGGGAGCCCCGATTCGGGCCGACCCGAGCCATTCCAACAGGTACTCAGGCAGGAACAGCGCATCTCGCGCCGTGGCCTGGCGGTCGGCCGGCTGTCCGAGTCCGATATCCATTGCCAGGTCGACGCCCGGGTGTCCGACCAGATTCGGATCCAGCAACTGACGGAAGCTCCGATTCGGATCCTCCAGGTTCACAGTCAGTTCAGGACCGAGTACGGTCTCGAATGCGTCCCGGGGCCGGGTGGAGCAGTTGTCGAAGAAGAAGTCGTACCGGTAGACCCGGTTCTCGGGACGCGCGTTCTCGACCAGCAAAGCGAACAGGGAGCTCGCCTGGTCGGGCGTGAGGTTCAGCGTCTGCTCGATCGACGCCCGGCGCTCCTGGTTCCAGTACCAGGCAGATGCGTCCAGTGGCGCCCTCGATGCGCCCAGCATGTAATCCAGCTTCCCGTAAGCGAACCGGGCCACGAATCCGGCGCCCCCGAGAAGCGTCTGCGGGAAGTCGAAAGTCCCGTAGTTGAATCCGATGTCGAGCCCGGGGTCAGGGTCGTGCACCCGGATGATCGTGTGTCCGAACAGCGAGTACAGGCGGTCGCCCGGCAGGACCGTGATGACGGAAACGAGGGCGGAGTCGGAGAGGACAGGGACCGCATCGCCCCGGCTGTCCTGCGCCGTGACGGCGGGAGGTGCGGACAGGCAGGCCGCGCACACGAGGCCGGTGCGGAGTGCTACGGGGAGTGCCGAGCGATGCCATTTCATGGACATGAACCTACGTGGCTTCAGCGATTACGGCCAAGCCAGTCTCGGTCGCGCGACTCGTTGGCATGCCATAGGTTAGGCATGTGATTCGCAACGGTGGTCACTACCAGTCCCAGGCATCGTCGATGCGAGGATTGTCGATGACGAATCGCCCTTTCTCAACCCTTGCCGCAGCCTTCGCGCTGGTGCTGTACGCATTCGGGCCCGCGCGGGCCCAGGACGCCCAGTACTGGACGAACGACTACGGAAACCGTGCCCGTCTCCTGGGCGGCGCGATGGTGGGCAGCGCTTCGGATCTCAGCGCCGTGTACTACAATCCGGGACGTCTGGCACTCCTGGAGTCCCCGGAGGCGTTCCTCACCGGCTACGTATTCAACTACGATCACCTGAAGCTGCAGAGCAGCATCGCCAACGGTCCAGAGGGTGAAGGCATTACTTCCTCCCGTTTCGACGCGGTCGCCGCCCTCATCGCGGGAGAGCTGAGGCTCGGATTTCTCGGCGACTCCCACCTCGCGTACTCGTTCATGAACAGGCACAATTTCGACATCCGGCTTACGGACGAAGTGATCCTGGAAGAACCTGACCTGGACCCGTCCCTGGAACTCGAATTGCTCTCGGGCAACATCGGCTACGAGACGAAGCTGTCGGAATACTGGGCGGGCGTAACCTGGGCCAAGCCGCTGGGCAGCGGAATCGGGCTCGGGATCTCCACCTTCGTATCGGTACGATCGCAGAGGTCGCGGGGCAGCGTGGACTTGCAGGAGTTGAACGACGATAACGAGGCGACCGCATACTCGCGGCTTCGGGATTACAATTACGATAGCTGGCGTGTCCTCCCCAAGATCGGACTGGGCTGGGAGGGTGATCCGTGGTCGTTGGGCCTCACGCTTACGGCCCCCGGTGTGAAGCTCTGGGGCAGCGGCGACGAGACGCTCAACGAGACCCTGATAGGGCAGACCGAGGGGCCGGACGGGACACTGCCGACCAGGATCGCGGTCGATTCCCAGACGGACATACCGTCCACATACAACTCGCCGTGGGCCATAGCCATCGGCGCGGCTTATTTGTTCTCGTCCTCCACGAGGGCGCACGTCTCGGCGGAGTGGTTCTCACGCAATGACAGAACGATCCTGGATGCGGAGCCGTTCATCCCCCAGACGGGCGGCGAGCCGATCGATCCGTCGGTTGTTCTCGCGATGAAATCGATATTCAACCTGGGGATCGGCGTGGAGCACGTGTTCAGCGAAAAGTTGACGGCCTACTCGAGCTTTCGGACGGACTTCAGCGGCGCGACCGAGCCGGTACCGACCGAGACGACATTCGCGATCTGGGACCTTTTTCACCTGGGCGCTGGCGTGCAGGCGACCGTCGGTCGATCCGACTTCACGCTCGGCCTGATCTACGCCCGAGGAAGCGAGACCCGCGAGAGACCCGTGCTCCCGGGATTCGAGACGGAAGACGGACTCCTGTCGGAGAATACGCAGTACACGTTCAATCGACTTACGCTGTTGCTGGGCTTCCAGCTTGCGTTCGCCCCCGACCTCGGAATCGGGTGAAGGAGGTCACCGTGTATCGACGCATCCTCGTTCCCGTCGAATTGTCAGACAAAGACCTGCGGGCGGTCGAGGCAGCCCGGGCCCTGGCCCGGGCAAACGACGAGGGCGACACTGAAGTGGCCCTGCTGCATGTCATCGAGACCCTGGACCTGCCGTTCGAAGAGCTCGATGACTTCTACTCGAAACTGGAATCGCGCGCAGTGGAAGTTCTGAGCGAGCTGTCCGCGTCGCTCGCGTCGGACAGTATCGACGTGGTCCAGCGGATCGTGTTCGGCTCACGAGTTCCGGAGATCCTGGCCCACGCGGAAGAACACGGGGCAGAGTTGATCATCCTCGTGGCGCGGCCCGTAGATCCCTCTGATCCAGGCGCAGCGTGGTCCGGGATCGCGTACCAGGTCTCGATTCTCGCGGGTCCTTCCATACTGCTGCTCAAGTAGGCGATTCGTCACCTCCCCCAGACGGCTTACTCAGTCGGGCATTCTGCAAGGGCCCGGCGCTACAACTTGCATGGCGGCCCAGAAAAGTCACTCTCGCCGGCTCGCGGCGGACCATCAGCAGCAGCTCCTTTGTGGCGTGGAAAACATCATAAACAGCAATATTACAGTCATATAATGACGCACCTGGTAGGCCCCTCGGCCTTCTGGTCTCCTCCCGCACGATTCTCGCTCTCAAGCTCCCGTACAGACGGACCGGCGTCGCCGCATCCGTCGCACGAAGCCAAATACGGGAGTTGAGCAGAATGAAGATCGTGGCCAGAACCATCCGGCGGCTCCGGAGCGTCAGTTCTGACGAACGCGGAA
>JBDGUY010000168.1:0-4529 GCA_039585935.1 Gemmatimonadota bacterium | reverse complement strand
CGCGAACGGCTCGGCGCGGGTGCGGTCCAACATGCCGCACGATTCACCTGGGAAGATACAGCAGACGAGACGGAAGCCCTGATACGAACCACTATCTGAAACGGAGGGGGGAACGCGATGCAGATCATCATCTCCGGCCGGAACGTGGATGTCGCCGACGGTCTTCGGACGCACATCGAGGATCGATTCGGACGTCTCTCGCGATTCGAGTCGCGGGCATCCCGAGTAGAAGTGACCCTGGTCGAGGAGAAGAACCGCAGCATCGCAGAGGCCGTGTTGAGCGTGGACGGGGCCGGGACCATGTTCGCGAAGGCGGAGGCCCCGGAGGTCAGGACCGCAGTGGATCGACTCTACGACAAGCTCTCGAGGCGGGCCAAGAAGGGCAGGGACATACGCCGGAACCATAAGGCGCCGGATCCGGCGACCATCCCGGTACTGGACGGAGACGTGGACGAGTGACCGTCCTCACGATCGCAGAACTGATGGATCGCCGAGGCGATCTGCTCGGCCTGGATCTGGTCGCTGGTGAGGCGGGGCTCGACCGGCAGATCAGGGGCGCAGACATATCCAGTCCAGGACTCGTGCTGGCGGGTTTCACCGAGCGCTTTCCTTTGGACCGGTCACAGGTGCTCGGCGAGACGGAGATCATGTATCTCCGATCTCTGGACGGGGATCGGCGAGCGGAGATTCTTCGGCGGTTTCTCGAGAACGATCTGCCCTGCGTGATTGTCACGAAGGGACTGGAATTGCCCTCCGAGCTCATAAGCCTGGCGGAGGAGAAGTCGATACCTCTGCTGAGTTCTTCGCTCAAGACCGGTGAGTTCTTCCAGCGAATCAAGCCGTTTCTGGAGGATGAGTTCGCACCGTCGACCGCAATCCACGGTTCCGTCGCCGATGTATATGGCGTCGGATTACTGTTCGTTGGTCAAAGCGGAATCGGAAAGAGCGAGTGCGTTCTCGACCTCGTGGAACGGGGACACCGGCTCGTGGCCGATGATGTCGTCCTCGTCCGTCAGCGCGGCGTGGATGTCCTGATCGGCAGGGCGATCGAGCATCAGCAGTTTCACATGGAGATCCGGGGCATCGGAATCATCGATGTCAGGGCCCTGTTCGGAATCAGATCCGTGCGGCAACAGAAGCGAATCGAGGTGGTCGTTCAGCTCGAACACTGGAGCGACAAGGCCACGTACGATCGAACCGGACTGGCGCAGGACACCACCAGGATTCTGGGCGTCGAGGTTCCACGCGTCGTGATTCCGTTGAATCCAGGCAAGAACATCACCGTGATCAGCGAAGTCGTCGCAATGCGTCACCTGCTGCGGTATGCCGGCGTCGACTCCGCGAAGCTCTTCGAGCAGAACTTGAAGGCTCTGATGCAGCCGGTGCGCGACTACCTCGAAGGGGACAACGAGTGACGGAAGTCTCTGGCGTGGTGGTTGCGCACGGCGCCCTCTCCGCAGCGCTCATCGAGGCTGCGGAAAGGATCTCGGGAATCGAGGGCGCACTTACTCCCGTCTCGAATGACGGCCTGTCTCCGGACGCTCTCCAGGCGCGCCTGGTGCAGTTGGTCGGCGATGGTCCGGCGATTCTGTTCACCGACCTGGCGAGCGGAAGCTGTACCTTCGCCTGCAGATCTGTCGTCAGGACACGACCGGCGCTGGCGGTGGTGACCGGGACCAATCTGGCCATGCTGATCGACTTTCTCTTCAACAGACATCTGGAGGCGCAGGAGCTGGCCCGCCGGGTGGTCGAGAAGGGGCAATCAGGTCTGACCTTGCTGTCCCCTGCTGGAGGGCTTGATGTCGCTGGATCTGTTTCGGATTGACGAGCGCCTGCTGCACGGGCAGGTGATCGTGGGCTGGGGCATGCGCCTGCATATCGACTACTACGTCATCGTCGACAACGAAGTGGCGGCGAACGCATGGGAATCCGATCTCTACTCTGCGGGATTGCCGACCGGGGTTGACGCGCACTTCGTTTCGGTAGGTGACGCCGTCGCCCGCTTCGAGGAATTGGACGCCTACCCGGGGCGGGGTGCCCTCCTTACCAGGAATCCGGGACCAATGCGCCAACTGGCGGAGGCGGGTCTGCTGGAAGGCAGGCGGGTCAACGTGGGTGGCATGCACGCCGGAGAGCGCCGCCGGCGCGTACTTCCATACGTGCACCTGTCGCCCACCGAGGTGTCGGATCTGGAGGCGATCGCCGAGCGGTCGAGCAAGATCACCGCCCGTGACCTGCCCGCTGCGCGCGAGGTGCCTTTGGAGGAGCTGGTACGTGCCGGTCGGTGAGATTGCGCTGGGGACGACAAGCTGGCTGATCCTGGTCGCGCTCGGAGGCGTCCTGGCCATGGATGCGGTTTCCTGGCCACAGATCATGATCTCCCGTCCCCTCGTCTCGGCGACTGTCGGCGGATGGGTGCTCGGAGATCCGTCCGCAGGATTCCTCGTCGGCGCGCTGCTCGAGCTCATGAGTCTTCGACACCCGCCGTTCGGGGCGGCTCGATACCCGGATACCGGACCCGCCGGGCTCGTCGCGGGCAGCTCATACGCGGCAGTCGGAACCGGTTCACTGGGCCCGCTGGTGGTCGCCATCCTTGCCGGATGGGCGGTCGGCTGGATCGGATCCGTGTCCGTTCAACTCCGGCGTCGAGGCAACGAACGTTTGCTGCGTCAGGAGGATGAGCTCGCGGCGAATCCCGAGCTGCTGGAGAGGAGACACAAGGCGGCGATTCGCCTGGATGCGGCGAGAGGTGCTCTCCTTACGGCGGGGTTTCTCGTGCCTGCGATCCTCGCCGCGGCGTGGGTCGTGGATCAGCCTGAGTCTCTCCTCGCCACGGTGTGGGGAGCGGCCATGCTGGTTACGGCGCTCGCCGCTGCGGCGGGTGCTGGGGGACGGACCAGTTCGTTCGGCCTCGGGGGTTGGCCCCTTCTATTCGCCGGTGCCGCCTTGGGCGGCCTTCTGGTCGGGATCGTCGGATGAAGCCGCCGCGGCAGGATCTGTTGGCGGCCTGGTGGCGGACCTTTGCCGTCCAGGGATCGTGGAACTACCGTACGATGATCGGGGGCGGCATGGCGTTCGCCATTCTGCCGCTGCTCCGCAGGATCTATGCTGGGGATCCGGTCCGGTTCAGTGAAGCCGTGAAGCGACACATGGGTGCATTCAATGCTCACCCTTACCTCGCAGGCATGGCTGTCGGTGCCCTGGCAAGAGCGGAACTCGAGGGGGAGACTCCGGAACGCGTGGAGCGGTTTCGCACTGCGCTGCGAGGCCCCCTGGGAACGGTTGGTGATCGCCTGGTCTGGGCGACCTGGCGGCCGGCCTGCCTTCTTGTGGCTATCGCCGCATTTGGTATAGGACTTGGTCCGATCTGGTCGGTGCTCCTGTTCCTGGCGACATACAACGCGGGACACATCTCGATTCGGGTCTGGGGGTTCCTGCGTGGCTGGCGGGATGGACTCGGAGTCAGCAAGGCGCTTCACGAGAAGTGGCTGCAGCTCGTTCCGAGGGTTCTTGCTCCCGCGATTCTGCTCTTGCTCGGACTCGATGCGGTACTCCTGAGCCGTCGGATCCTGGATACAGTCGCGTGGGACGGCCTCTTCGCGGGACTTGCCCTGGTCGCGGCGTTCGTGTCTCTGATGGCCTTCCGCTGGCCACGGCGGAGCGGCCGGATCGCGATCGCGCTGGTAATCGCGATACCGCTGGTGTGGCTCGGTATTGCGGTTCTGAACTGATAATCGAGAGGTAGCTTTGCTCAACGGTGATGATGAGCGAAATATCCGCGAAGCGACGGCGGAGAAGAGCGTACGAGTTCCGAATCGATTGGGCCTGCACGCGCGTCCAGCGGCCGAGTTCGTGAAGCTGTCGTCACAATTCGGGTCCAGTATCAGCGTTGAAAAGGACGGTCTCAACGTCAATGGGAAGAGTATCATGGGTGTGATGATGCTCGCGGCGGAGTACGGCTCACTGCTGCGCATAGAGGCGGTGGGAGACGACGCCGAGGATGCGGTTGTGGCACTGTCCGCACTTGTGGGGAGTGGATTCGGAGAGCAGGAGAGTGACTACGGGGATCCAGGAGACGGAGAGGCGGCGAGAGCGTGAGCCTGGCGTTTGAGGGTGTTGGGGCATCTCCTGGACGGGTCCTGGGATGCGTGCGACTTCTCGAGTGGGAGATCCCGCCGGTTCGACACCGGACGATCGGCCCGGACGAAGTCGACCGTGAGGTCGAGCGCTTCGAGCTGGCTCGCAAGGCGGCAATCGCCCGGGTCCACGCACTTCAGGCAGAGACCGACGAATTGCTGGGACGATTCGAGGGGAAGGTCTTCGAGTCCCAGGCGTTCATGATCGACGATCCGGACCTCGTGGCGGGTACGATCGCCTACATTCGGGACAACTTCCTGGCCGCGGAACGGGCCTTCGAGCTCCAGATGCTCGAGTACCGGGTACGGATGCTCGACTCACCGCACGCAATGGTCCTGGATCGCCTGCCGGACCTGCACGACGTCCGCCTGGGAGTACTCTCCAGCCTTCTG
>JBDGUY010000167.1:0-4534 GCA_039585935.1 Gemmatimonadota bacterium | reverse complement strand
GACCGAGTCACCCACGCGGAGGCTGCGCACGATCCTGTTGGCAATCGGCCCGAGTTCCGCTGAGCGTACGGTCGGATACCAGATCTGGAGCACGTAGTTGCCCTCGCCCATGGGGTTTGTTTCAACCCGTATCACGGCGAAGGTCTCGGTCACCCCCTCGTCACCCTGCTCGCCGCCCGTCGCCTCGACGAGCCAGGCTTCGCGGCCGCCGATCGTCGTGCGCACTGGCTCCCCGGTCGGTTCCACCGGCTTCATTCCGACCATCTTGTTCAAATAGCCGGCGGCGCCCTGCTCGTTCTGCGAAAACCAAAGCAGAGAGCGCACGGAGCCATCAGGGGCTGCTACTTCGTACACGCCGGAATCCCACGGCCAGGTCCGGGCTGTCCAGTCCACCGGCGCTTCGATCGACATCGGCTGACCCGGATGCGCGTAGGTGACCAGTTCCTGTGCTGAACCGGGTGATCCGAGGGCGGTCAGAAGGACGAACACGAGGATCAGCATGCTTCTGTCGAACAACATCCCAGAGCTCCAGGAGTCAGATCTGCGATGTACCAGAACACCTGATGAACACCTCGCTCGAGCCGGGCGTTTGCCTGTTGGAGCCCGACACGCCGCCGTAGGTTTGGCCGCTGTCGTGTCCGTGCGCGGCGGACGCCGACAGTCGAGCCGCGCGGCAGGGATTCCCGCAGCGTCCGAAACCGCCATGAATCGAATATTGAACTGCCCGGGCTCCTGGATAGCCACGACCATCGTGCTGGCGGCCAGCGTCGTTGCGGCACCCTGGACCGCAGGACCGGTTCGGGCGCAAACACCGGCACCCGCTGCCTCGGACGGCTCGATTCCGCAGCGAGTCGAGATCCGCCGGACGGAATTCGGAGTCCCGCACATCCTGGCCGAAGACCTCGAGGCCGCGTTCTACGGCCTGGCCTGGGCGCACCTCGAGGACCACGGGGAGCGGGTCGTGCTGGGCCTCGTGCGGGCCCGTGGAGACCTGTCACGACACCTCGGTCGCGAGGAACTCGAGTCCGACTTCGAGTGGCGCCGGACATGGAATCATGCCGTGGCCACCTACGAACTACTGGAGCCCGACACACGTGCCATGTTCGAGGGTTATGCGGCCGGCGTGAACCGTTACATCGAGCTTCACCCGGACGAATTCCCCGACTGGGTCCAGGCCGCGTTCACGGGCACCGACATCGCGGCGCGCTGGGCGGAAGAGGAAGTGCAGCCGGCGGTACGTCGGTTCCTGCGCAGTCTCGAGCGGCGTGAAGCGATCGAGCGCGATTCCCTCGGCGGAGCCGAAGACGGGTCGAACGCCTGGGCGCTGGCCCCGTCTCGCACGACTTCCGGCGACGCGATCCTGCTGCGCAACCCGCATCTCAACTGGGGCGCCGGATACTACGAGGCGCACATCCGGGTCCCCGGGGTGATCGACATCTACGGAGATTTCCGGGTCGGCTATCCGCTGTACTTCAACGGCGGATTCAATCGCGACCTCGGCTGGGCGACCACCAACAACGGTCCTGACATCGAGGAGATCTACTCGCTGGCGGTCGACCCCGAGCGGCCTGATCACTACCGGTTCGAAGGCGAGTTTCATCCGCTCGAGAGACAGACGATCACCGTTGAGGTGCTCGACGAAGGCGGCTCCCTCGTTCCCGAGACCCGGGAGTTCTTCAGCACCTCCATCGGCCCGGTGATTCGCCAGACGGACTCCCTGATCTACGTAGTGAAGTCGTCCGAACAGGGGCAGTTCCGCTACGCCGAGCAATTTCTGAAGATGATGCGGGCGCGAAGTCTCGAGGAGTGGAAGGCGGCGATGCGGATCCGGGCGCAGGTCGTGTCGAACTTCACGTACGCCGACCGTGCCGGGAATATCTTCTACGTGTGGAACGCCACGATCCCCCGTTATCCCCTTCCGTCCGGTAACGACACCCTCGCGGTGGAGGCGGTGTCCGCGTTCGACGTGTGGAGCGAGCTCGTACCGTGGGATTCCCTGCCCCAGCTGTTGAATCCGATCGGCGGATACCTGCACAACGAGAACGACCCGTTCCATTTCGCGAACCTGACGCAGACGTTCGATCCAGCGGACTGGCCGGCCTACTTCCCGGAACCGCGTCTGCGTCTTCGCAGCCAGCTCGGTGCATCGCTGATCGCGGGCGACGACAGACTCAGCCTCGAGGACGTGGTCGAACGGAAGCACTCGATGCGAATGCTCATGGCCGATCGGGTGAAAGAATACCTGCTCGACGCCATCGAGGTCGCGGATCCAGCGGTACTGGAGGCAGCCGCGTCGCAGGGGGCAGCAGACGCGGCCGAGACCGTGGCGAACCGGCTGACGAGAGTGGCCGCGGAAGCCGACCTCCCGGAACCCGCAGATACGCCGCAGCCGGTCTCGGTGACGGCGGAGGAGCTTGCAGCCGCCGCGGATCTCCTGGCGGCCTGGGACAACACGACATCCCCGGACAGCCGCGGCAGCGTCCTGTTCAAGGTCTGGTACTACCGGTACTTCGACCTGGCGATCGACGACGACGACGAGCGACCGTTCGGCGAGAGATTCAATGCGCTGTTCGCGGAACCCTGGACTGCGGACCGACCGACCTCCACGCCGCGTGGCCTGGCCGATCCCGACGCGGCCGCACTCGCCTTCGCGGGAGCCGTGGCCGAAACCAAGGGCCTGTTCGGCGCGTGGGATGTCGCGTGGGGGGACGTGCACCGATTCCGGGTCGGGGACCTGGATGTCCCGGCTGGCGGATGCTCCGGTACTCTCGGCTGCTTCCGCGTCGTGTATTACGCCGAGGCCGACGACGGCCTGCAGGTCGCCTACAGCGGAGATGGCTGGGTGTTCGCGGTCGAGTTCGGCGACACTCCCAGGGCCTATTCCATTCTGGCCTACGGGCAGAGTTCGCGCGAGGACTCGCCGCATCACACGGACCAGCTCGAGATGTTCGCGCGCGGTGAGATGAAGGAGGTGGCGTTTACAGAGCAGGACATAGAGCGCGACCTGCTGCGAAGCTATCGTCCGGGGCTCGAACGACGGGAAGGTGCTGCGCCCGTTCCCGGCGAAAGGTGAGCCGGTGAACGGTCCGCTGATCACCGACCCGATGGCCGTCCTCGCCTACCTGGCGGCCGTGCTTGCGACGATCTTCTGGCTCAGCGAGCAGCCGCGCACGGAACGGGTGTTCCGCTACCTGCCGCCGGTGATCTTCGCCTACTTCATCCCGACGATCTCGACGACACTGGGAATCACTCCGGCCTCTTCACCGGTGTACGACTGGATGACCCGCTACCTGCTGCCCCTCGCGCTGCTGCTGCTGATGATCACGGTGGATGTGCGGAGCATCCTGAAGCTGGGGAAGACCGCGGTGGCGATGGTCACGGCCGGAGCCCTGGGAATCGTGATCGGGGCGCAGGTCTCCTATCTCGTGTTCGGGCGCTGGCTCCCGGCGGACGCCTGGACGGGTTTCGCCGCGCTCAGCGGCAGCTGGATCGGCGGCACCGCCAACATGGTGGCGATTGCCGAGAGCGTCGGAACGCCGGAGGCGATCTTCGCGCCGGTGATCGTGGTGGACACGGTAGTCGGCTACGGGTGGATGGGCGTGCTTCTCCTGTTCAGCGCCTTCCAGCCCAGGTTCGACCGCTGGTTGAATGCCGACCTGTCCGCGATCGAGGACACGAACCGCCGTCTCGCGGAGGTGGAGGCGGTCCGTCACCCGTCGACCGTCGCCGACATCGCGATCATTCTCGGTCTTGGTCTCGCGGGGGCGATCGTCTCGGTTCAGCTGGGCGCCAGGCTCCCCACGGTGGGCGATCCCACGATCATCAGCCACACCACCTGGGCCGTGCTCATCGTCGTGACGGGCGGACTGCTGCTCAGCTTCACGCCGGTCCGCAAGCTCGAAGAGGTGGGCGCTTCGCGAATGGGCTACGTGGCTTTGTACCTGATGTTGACGGGGATCGGCGCCCAGGGAGACCTGCGAGCCGTGCTGGACGCGCCTGCATTCTTCCTCGCGGGGATGTTGTGGATCGCCATCCACGCGACCGTGCTGATCATCGCGGCCCGGCTGCTCAAAGCCCCGTCGTTCTTCATCGCCACGGGAAGCATGGCCAACATCGGCGGTGTCGGCACGGCTCCGATCGTGGCCGGGATATACCACCCGGCGATGGCACCGGTCGGCCTGCTGATGGCGGTAGCGGGTTACATCCTGGGGATCTACTTCGGACTCGGCTCCGCCTGGATGCTGGGAGTGCTGTCGGGGCTGTAAACCTTCCGTCAATCCGCCGCTGTGCCTATGGTGGCGGGTCGATCGAACAGATCCAGCACGCCCCGAGCCGAGGCCGGGGCCCGATCCCGGAGTAGAGTTACGGCCAGAGAAGACAAGCCTCCATCGCGCGTCGTGCACTTCGTCCGCGAGGCACGACGACGGAAAGTCTGGGTCACCGCTGCCGCATATGGGGCGCTGACCGTAGGCTTGATCGAGATATCCGGAGCGGTCTCCGAAGCCCTGCTGTTTCCCGACTGGACCGGTCGCCT
>JBDGUY010000166.1:0-9429 GCA_039585935.1 Gemmatimonadota bacterium | reverse complement strand
ATCCGGGTACTTCCGTTTCGTTCCGAAGTACCAGACGAACAGCCCCATCGAGTAACGCGCTCGCTCGATGCGGGTATTCGTCCATCTCCGGCGGTCGGATTCGGGAACCATGTGACGATACAGCCAGGCGGAATCCGCGTTCGAAACCACGATGTCCGACTTCAGTTCCTCTCCATTTCTCAGTCGCACACCACGCGCCCGGCCAGATTCCACGATCACCTCCTCGACATCGGCGTCGAGACGAAGCGATCCACCCTGTTCCTCGATCAGACCGAGCAGGCCCTGGACCAGCGCGCCGGTCCCTCCGATCGGAAAGTGGACCCCCCACTTCCGCTCCAGATACGCGATCAACGTGTAGATCTCGGTGGTCGCCGTATCATTAAAAAAGACCAGGAGAGGACCTGCCGGAGTCTCTCGTCCTTGATGTACGACGACACGAGCCCGTACACGGTCTTGTAGCTCTTGAGACGGACCATGGCTGGCGCGATTCTGAGCATGTCCGCGGGGGACGAGAACGGGACATGCCCCAACTGCTCGAACCCCACTCGGAATATGCGCTCGCTCATTTCCACGAACGCATCGTAGCCAGCCACATCCCCGGGCGAGAATCGTCCGATCTCGTCGCGCATCCGCGAGGCATCGCCGGAATAGTCAAATTCGGATCCGTCGTTGAACCGGATGCGGTAAAACGGGTCTACCGGACGCAGATCGACCTCATCCGCGAGCCGGCGTCCGCACAGTTGCCATAACTCCTCGAGCAGGAACGGTGCGGTGATGACCGTCGGTCCGGCGTCGAACACGTAATCCTTTTCGCGGAAGACTCGGGCCCGCCCACCAGGCTGGTCGAGTCGCTCCAGCACGGTAACCCGATAGCCGCGAGTCCCGAGTCTGACAGCCGCCGCCAGACCTCCGAATCCGGAACCGATGACGATCGCATGGGACCGCAAGTCGTCGTGCGTCACTATCCCCAATCCTGTCTGTCGCGCAAGGAATCAGATCTGTCGGAACGAACATAGTACCGCTCTTCGCACCTGGCTCGATATGCATCGCTTGCCCTGTATGACCCCTTCTCGCTAGCGTCGAGACATGATCGCGATCTTACGGGTGCTGGTCACATGCACCTCGTTGCTTGGCCCTACCGTTCCGGTCAGTGCGTACGATACGATTCCGCTGCCGGACGGTCGGTACGCCAGTCGCCAGGTCATGACCAGCCGGACTCAGCCAGGCCCTCGCAAGCGCCCCATCCCGGTGCGCACGATCGCTGTCGCGATCCACGATATCCGTAGAGACGGGGCCGATGTTTATGTCGGTACGAGAATCTGCGCGGTTCGACAGGATCCGATCGGTCGAGTCCGCACGGTGCTCGACTCTGCGTTCGTCGGTGCGCTGCCCACGTGGGAGTCGCGGGCAACGATCCAGGGTACCGGACCCTGGCTGATCGATGTCGCGGAGTATGCAGCCGTGATCGGGGCAGATCTGGAGGATCCGACCTCGAACCCGCTTCCGGGGAGTGCGGATGACCGCCGCATCACCGATCCCGATCGGGACGGCCATCCGGGGATCACGGTCCGAGTCGAAGGACTGGTCAGTGGTGAAGTCTACGTCGTGCAGCGCATGGTCAGGGGGCTGGAGGGCGAATTGGCGCTCGACGGCCGGATGATCGGAACCGTACTCGGCACGAATGAGCAGCAGACTCTGGGAGCGAGCAATCTCATCCTTCGTGCCTTCACTCCAACTTTCGTGCCTGATCCGGAGCCCGACAGAAACACGTTCGTCTGGATACCGATCGCGGGCGAGCAGGGCTGCGCCGATATCGTGGCGGCTGAAGACCAGGTTTTCGGTCCGCTGGAGTAGATGATGAATCCCGACAGTGCGCACGGAGAACGAGGTCAGAAACGAACCCTCGTAATCCGCGAAAGATCACTCGCGGCTCGACCGGACGAGGTCGGCGCTCTGATCGATTCACTCGGCTCCCGGAAGGACCTCCTGTGGCCGCGTGATGCCTGGCCGTCGATGCGGCTCGACTCCGGTCTGGATGTAGGATCAACTGGAGGGCATGGTCCGATCCGCTACACCGTTGAAGCGTACGAACCGGCTCGTCGGGTTCGATTTCGATTCACGGCGCCGCGCGGATTCAACGGTACGCACGAGTTCGAGGTGGTTCCGTCGGGCGAGCATGCGACGCTGCGCCACGTCATCGATATGCGTCTCGCTGGACTCGCGAGGCTTTCGTGGCCGGCCGTCTACTCGCCGCTGCACGACGCCTTGATCGAAGATGCCCTGGATCGAGCGGAATCGGTGCTCGGCGTCGGAGCGGGACAGCGACGGCGCTGGTCGCCGAGAGTCAGGGCTCTTCGCCGAGTCCTTGGCCGTCCCGGACTCCGGAGGACCCGCTGAGCGATCCGGAAGCTGACGTCGTCATTGCCGGCGCGGGAGCCGCGGGCCTGTCGTGCGCTGTCCAGTTTTCCCGCGCCGGGCTGACACGCCGCCTGCGCGTCCTGCTGCTGGAGCCACGCACCGAATACCAGCACGACCGTACATGGTGTTTCTGGAACGTGCTGCCGAATCCGTTCGAGGACTGCGTGTCCCATCGGTGGGGAAAGTGGAGCGTAACTGGCCCTTCTCGACAGGTGGTTCGATCCTACCCGGGGCTCACGTACAATCATCTTCCAGCCGACGTATTCTACGATCGCGCACGGCAGATCCTCGAAGCCGACTCCAACGTCGAGCTCCAGCTTGGAGTCCGCGTTGGGGAGCTCAAGCAGGGGGCGGATCTGGTTCGGGTCTCCTCGGACAGTGGGGAATTGATGGCGAGGCTTGTGCTGGATAGCCGTCCCCGACATGCCGAGAACCGACGACCTCCTGCCCCGGATCATCGGTGCCCGAGGCTGTTGCAGCACTTTCACGGTGAGACGATCCGGACTGAATCAGACGTGTTCGATCCCTCTGTCGCCACCGTGATGGACTTCCGTGTATCGCAGGACCGGGGGATCCACTTCCTCTACCTGCTCCCGTTCGACGCTCGCACGGCGCTGGTCGAAGACACCTATTTTGCCGACAGGCCACGTCCGATCGAGTCTTACACGGAAGAGATCGCCGGATATGTCAGGGCGCGCTTCGGTGTGGATCAATTCGAGATCCTGCATTCCGAGACTGGCGCGATCCCCATGGACGCCTGTCCGCCTACCGCCTCCAGTTCCCCGCGAATCCTGAACATCGGCATTCGCGGGGGCGCGGCACGACCCTCGACCGGATATGCGTTCCTGGCGATACAGAGGAACGCAGCGATTCTGACCGAGCGCCTCTCGACCTGGGCCGAAGATCCCACCGGGGATCCGCCCGGACCGATTCGGTACTATTCGGCTCGTTCGGCCTGGCTGGATCGCGTGTTCCTGTCGCACCTTTGTCGCCGACCGGGGGGTGCTCCGGAGATGTTTCTCCGTATGTTCGAGCGGGTACCTCCGGATGCGCTGGCGCGCTTCCTGTTCGATGGGGGGAGCTTTGCCGATGATCTTCGAGTAATGTCCGCGCTTCCGGCAGCTCCGCTGGTCACGGAGGCCTTTCGCATGTTTGGCCCCCGCGACCCGACCGGCAACACACGAGCCTGAACGAGAGCGACTGATGTCCAACATCCGGACCGTCGGAAGGGGCCTGTCCCAGCTGCCGTCCGAGCTTCCGCCCGAGCTGCGCGGGCCCGACTGGGTACAGGCGAATCCGCACCTCATCCAGGCCCACCTCGACCGGGCACTCGCGATGCCGACCGGAGGTTGGAGCGTAGTCGATGCCTCAAGGGAAATCGGAGCGCGGCCTCGTTCCTACATGATTGCCGGCCGGGAGCTGGTCGCGTGGCGGGTGGGGGGTGAGTTGAGGATCGCCCCGGACGCCTGTCCCCACATGGGTGCCCGATTGTCCGACGGGCACCTGAAGGAAGGCCGACTCGTGTGCCCGTGGCACGGGCTGGAACTCGGCGATGGCAAGCATGGCGCCTGGTGTCCGCTGGAATCGTACGATGACGGGGTGCTTGCCTGGATTCGCATTCCCGGCGAACCGGGGGAGCTTACCGCCCGTCCAATCGTGTCTCCCAGACCAGACGCATTCCTCGACTCCGTCATGCGAATGGAAGCGGAGTGCGAGCCGCGTGACGTGATCGCGAACCGTCTCGATCCGTGGCACGGCGTATACTATCACCCGCATACCTTCAAGCGACTCCGGGTGATCGGCCTGCTCGACGATCGCCTCGTGGTGCGAGTCGTGTACGGATTCAGCGATCGGCTGGGAATCGAGGTCGACGCGACCTTTCACTGCCCGGATGCCCGGACGATCACCATGACGATTGTCGACGGGGAGGGGACCGGAAGCGTGGTCGAAACGCACGCGACACTCCTGGCCGAAGGCCGCACGGCCATCATCGAGGCGACCCTGGCTACCTCCGAGCGACCCGGCTTTCGGGGCGCCCTCAAGACGGCCGCTCTCATCCGCCCGTTCATTCTCCGTGCCCAGCGAAAGCTCTGGGTCGAAGATGCGGCGTATGCGGAACGCACATACGAACTCCGACAGGCAGCGCTTCGGGAAGGGGATTCACAGTGACAGACAAGCCGATGTGTCTCGCATGCAATCGTTCTCAATACGACGTTCCACTGGTATCGCTCGTGTACCAGGGATCGTCGCACTGGATCTGCCCGCAACACCTGCCGTTGTTGATCCACGATCCGGCCCGCCTCGCCGGAAAGCTGGACGGGGCCGAATCGATGGAACCCGCCGAGCACAACGATTGAACGAATAATCGAAGGAAATGGGTCGCAGCGACGCGCACGAACACTTGCCCTACGGAATCGACACGAATGCTGATTGGGACCCGACCGCCAACTTCAACGCATACCAGACCTACGCCTGGGTCGAAGGCGCGTACACTACCGGGCTGGGTGATCTGGTGGACACGAGGCTCCAGGCCGCCGTTGAGGCGAATCTGAACGCCAAGGGACTCCGGAAAGCGACTCGGGCCGTAGATGCGGACCTCGGTGTCGGATTCCAGCTCACGACGCAGGACCAGACTTCACTGCAGACCGTCAGTTCCGGCTGGCCAGGAGGTTACTACGGCGGCTACGGCTACGGAGGCTGGGGCGGCGGCTCGAGCACGACCTACGCAACCACCTACACCGAAGGATCGCTGGTCATCGGCCTGTTCGACCTGGAATCGAAGAGCATGGTGTGGCAGGGAGTCGGGACGAAGACGCTGTCCGAAAGCAACGACAGTCCCGAGGAACGCGCGCAGAAGATCAACGAGGCGGTCGCGAAGATCATGGAGGCGTATCCTCCGGGCAGCTGACCCTGAAGCTGCATCTGGCGTATTCTTACTCTCCTTGAGCGAGCCGCTGCGGAGCCCCGCGGCGGCTCGCTCCCTGTTTCGGTCCGACGCGAGTAGCTTCCGCGAATGGATCCGATCCTCGTCGTGCTCGTGTTCGCTACGCTCGCGGCTTTCACCGCCCCGCTAGGGATCCTGCCGCTGCGCAGCCGGACCGCCGTCCCGCCGGCCTGGCTCGGGTGGGCGAACGCGCTCGCGGCCGGATTCATGCTCGGGGCCGCGTACGTCATCGCCGAGACCGCGCTGGACGATCACCCAGTCCGCGCGGCAGCCGGCGCACTCCTCGGAATCGCTTACACCCACCTCTCCCACCGGGCATCGGGCGTAGGCGACGTCGATCTGAATCAGCTGGACGAGGTGGATTCCACCTATGGCTACAGGATCCTGTTCGTCAGCGGCTTGCACGGAGCGATGGAGGGGCTGGCGATCGGACTGGCGATGCTGGAGAGCCTGCCGTTCGGGATCCTGGTCGCGCTCGCCATGGCCGTCCACAACGTTCCCGAAGCGGCCGTGCTCGGCTCGGTCCTGCGATCCAGCGGTCTCGGGCCCGTCCGAACCGCCGGGCTGGCCGTAGCGGCGAACATTGGACAGGTGCTGCTCGCCATCGTGGCTTTCGCGATCGTCCCGGCGGTTCCCGGCCTGCTTCCCTGGGCGTTCGGCTTCGCTGTGGGTGGGCTCACCTATCTCGCGATTTCGGAGCTGCTACCCGAGGCCTACGACCGGGCGGGCCCCGTGAGCATTGCCCTGGTGACCAGCGTGGCTACGGGCTTCGTGGTTCTTCTCCGGGGGATCGTCCAGTGAGCTCCCTCCCTGCCGTCATCCAGGTCTTTCTGTTCGGGCTGGTGACGGCGCTCGCCACCGGGCTGGGCGCGATTCCGTTCGCCTTCGTGCGCAGTGTGTCTCCTCGAATCGTGGCGTACACGAACGCCCTGGCATCCGGGCTGATGCTCGGGGCGAGCTTCGGCCTGCTGGCGGAGGGAGCCGACTACGGCCGCGTCGCAACGCTGATCGGTGCGAACCTGGGCGTTCTATTCGTACTGGCGGCCGGAAAGTTACTCGGCGACCACGAACTGGAGTTCGGGTCCGTGCGAGGCGAGGATGCGCGGAAGATGACTCTCATCGTACTCGTGATGACGGTGCACTCGATCGCTGAGGGGGTGGCGATCGGCACCGCGTTCGCAGGCGGTAGATCAGCGCCGTGCTCAGGCCGCGAGGGGCCAGCATCGCCGCATGTGCAGGCTGGAGCATCGTTTCCTCGCTCCCGCAGCCTCTGCTCGCGGCCCCGGCTTTCCTGTTCGTGGGTACGTTCAGCGCTCTGCTGCCGTACGGGATCGGTTTCGCCGCGGGGGCCATGGTATTCATGGTCCTTGTCGAGTTGCTCCCCGAAGCGTTCGAGGCCGGTCGAAGGTCGACGATCGCGCTCCTGGTGAGTGTCGCGATGGTGACGATGGTCCTGTTTCAGCAGACCCTGTAGACTTCGGACGGCGGTCGACTCCGGAGGGTGCGGGCACGATGCGCCCATCCGCGTGTATCGAGTTGTTCAAAATCAAACCGATCCGCGGTTTCCGGATCACGACGTATTCATAATTTGCGGAGGCATTACGATGAAGAAGTTGTTCGGCGCGGTCCTGATTCCGGCTTTCCTGGCTGCATGTGGAAGTGGAATATCCACGAATACCGACTTCGATCCGGCCGTTGATTTTTCCGGGTTTCAGACCTACGCCTGGTTGCCTGCCGGCAACGGTACGGAGGATGGTTCTGGTATCCACGCGGACCAGCTAACCGACGGTCGCATTCGGAGCGCCGTGGAAGCGAACCTGAACGCCAAGGGGATGAGAAAAGTCTCTCCGGACCAGGCTGATCTCGGCGTCGGATACCAGGTCACTGCGCAGGATCGCGTCCAGTACAACACTGTGAGTACCGGCTGGGGCGGCGGCTACGGTGGCTATTACGGTGGCTGGGGCGGCATGGGCATGGGGTCCAGCCAGACGTACGCCACGAATTACACCGACGGCTCTCTAATTCTCGGGATCTTCGATGCCGGCGAGAAGAAGATGATCTGGCAGGGTGTGGCCACCAAGACCCTCAGCGAGAACCCCGACCAGGAAGAGCGGACGCAGACGATCAACGAGGCTGTCGGCAAGCTCCTGGCCGACTTCCCGCCCTACGTGAACTGACGACTCGGCTCAAGCCAGCGGGCCTCTCGGGGAAACCGACCCGAGGGGCTCCGGTCGCACACCGTACAGGCGGAGCAGGGCGCTCGCAGCCAGGAACCCCGAGGCGGTAGCGCGCTCCATCAGCGCGGACGGAAACTCCAGTCGGACGAAGTCCCCCGCCAGCGCGACGTCGGATTCCGGCGTCTCCACATCCGGGCGAGCCTGGTAGCCGCCCGGTGGAAATGCCGGGCAGTCCCGTTCCACGAAGAAGCTCTCGTGAACGACCCCGGCTTCCCTGGTTTCCGGATATAGTTCGAACAGGGCTGACTGCATTGCCCGCCTGATGACGGGCTCGGTAGCCGAGTCCGGCATGCCGTAGGCGTGCAGCTCCACCACGCTGCCTCCGGTCCGGTTCGCCCACGCCTGGCTTTCCGCCTCGAACAGGTGGAATAGCGAGATGTTGTCCAGCAACGGGAAGCCGGCCGTACCCACGAAGGCGTGTCGATCCGGCGCCATCGGACCATCCAGCCACAGGCGCCACACGGCGAACGGACTCGTCCGACGGAGAGCTTCAATCTTCTGTCGCCAGACTACATCCCCGAGTCCTGGAGAAGCGCCGACCACGTCCTTCAACCCCGGTACGTTGAGCGCCAGCACCACGACATCAGCCCGTTCCTGCCGTGCCTCGCCGGACCCGCGCGAAGATTCGTGCAGAACGTGCCAACCGCCGTTCGCGGCGGGCGACAACGTCTCAGGCGGTCCGGGACGGTGCATCGAGGTAACTCGCCGGCCTGTAGCGAAGTCGACTCCCCGGTCTGCGAGATACGCGCGCAGCGGTTCGAGCAGCGCGTTCTCGAACGTGTCGTTCAGTACGTCGAATACCAGGCCTTCGGGATTCGCGAGGAAGTAGTAATGGAACATCATCAGCAGCTCCGCTGCCGACATTTCTTCCTCGGGATTGAAGAACGAGTGCGAGAATACATCGAACAGCATTCGCCTCGCCGCGGGCGGGAATCTCAGCGAGTCCAGGTATTCCCGTGCGGTCGTGGAGTCGAACCGGGCGTAGGTCCGGTCCGGATCGTAGCGCAGCATCGCGAGCGCAGCGCGGCCGTTTACCTTTCTCAGGTCCCGCCAGCGAAAGGTGTCGGCCCGCCGGACGATCGCGAGAAAGTTGGCTGGTGGACGGGTGGGGATGTCCTCGAACGACTGCACCAACCCGCCGGGACCGAATATCGGGTAGTCCGGCAGCGGCACGAGCCTGCCGAGGTCCGGGTCCACCCGACGCAACAGGGAACGGAGGTTGTAGTACTGCCGAAAGAACGCGTGAAAGCCACGCTCCATGCCGAGCGTGGTCCCGTCGGGCAGTGTCTCGGGCCACGTCCGGAGTCGTCCGCCCAGCGAATCTTCGGCTTCGAGGACCCTTACCGATACACCGCGTTCGCAAAGGACTGTCGCCGCGGCCAGGCCGGCGAGTCCGCCGCCGCACACCACGGCCGACACGGATTCCGCGGGGCGCTCTCTGTCGCCCTTCCACAGCGGTACCCGCCGCCCGTCTGGCGGGGGAATTCTCATTTCGGCCTCCGGGCGAGGAACGAGTGCACGATGCCTCTCTGCCAGCCGTCCATCGGCTCTGTCCTGATCTCGACAAATCCAGCGCGGCTCAGTCGACGCTCGAACGCTCGTACACCATCAAACTCGTTGACGCTCCGCCGGAGATACCGGTAGATCCGGGAGGAACCGGAGAAGATTCGCCCGCTGGGGATCACCACGCCGAGACTGACGGCGTTCCACACCCCCCGACTCCAGGCCGAGTCGGCCACCGAATACTCGTGGAAGCAGATCGTTCCGCCGGGGCGGAGAAGTCTGTACAACCGGGTCAGACAGACATCCGGATCTTCGACATTTCGAATC
>JBDGUY010000165.1:0-7487 GCA_039585935.1 Gemmatimonadota bacterium | reverse complement strand
TCGAGAACCTGCAGGTCAGCCAGCCTCGGGTCGTTCGACAGCCAGTAGGTGCGGCCCCATTCGACCAGCGACTTCCACTGTTCCCCGACGAAGACGAGCGGACGGTTTCGCAGGTGATCGACCTGGATCAGCTGCCAGACCAGCATCGCTTCCAGCGTCGTTCCGATCCCGCCGCCCATGACGACGAAGGCGCTGGAGAGCTGCACGAAGTGGTGCAGACGCGAGAAGAAGGTGCCGTGGTGGTACAGCTTCTCAACATACGGATTCGATTCCTGCTCGTGCGGCAATTCGACGTTGAGCCCGATGGAGTAGGTTCGATCGAGGACGTCTCCTTCGTGCTCGCCCTCGTTGGCGGCCTGCATCAGGCCCGGTCCGCCGCCGGTGACGATGTCGCAACCCATCGCCGCGAGTTCGGCCGAGAGTCGTTTGACGTCTTCATACAACTGGTCACCGGGGCGAATGCGCGACGAGCCGAAGATCGTGACCCGGTAGTAGGTGGGGCGCGGCGGAAGAATCGCTGACAGGTTGTCCACGACCTCCCACAGTTCGCGCAGCGAAGTCTCGACGACTTTGTACGTCTGCCTGGCATCCTCCGAGGACAGAGCGGGGGTCCGGATGCGGATCGCATCCTGACCGTTGTCCACCAGCGTGTCCTCGGCCTTTTCGATGCCGTTTTCCTGTCGATCGTTCATCCGTCCTCCGATGCACCCACGTCGTAGTCATCCTCCGGGGCCAGGATCGCCAGATACGTGCCGTCGGCGAACGTTCGCACCTCTTCCAGCACCAGCCCCGCCCGGAGACCGCGATCGCGCAGTAATTCAGGGTCTACGTACAGGAATGGGAACGGTTCGCCGCGTGTTCCGTCATACTCCAGCTGGAATTGCACTTCGCCGCCGAATCGGCCGTCCTGCAGCAGCAGCTCACCGTCAGTGTCTTCCTGCTCCAGCCACTGTCGCGGATCGGTGGAGTCGGCGACGATCCGTCCCCCGGGCGCCAGGAGACGTCGCGCGGATGTCAGCAGGGGCTCGAGCCCATCCAGGGTGCCGGCGAGACCGAGACCATTCATCAGCATCAGCACCGTGTCGGCCTGTCCGGCCGGCAATTCCTCCAGCGCGCACACGGTGACCCGAGGAAAGCCTCGCGCCTGGAGCAGAGAGGCGATCTCCGGCAGCGACTCGACCGCAAGCACGTCGTGCCCTCGATCGAGCAGCGCCAGGGTGTGCGGTCCGGCCCCGGCCCCGACGTCGATCACGCGCGGTCCGCACAGTTCGAGCGCCTCGCGTTCGAGCGGCGGAAGTTCGTCGGCAGTTCGAAAGAACAGACTCACCGGCCATTCTTCGAGTGTCCGGAGGTCGGTCCGCACGAGAATTTTTGCGTCCCGCTTACCCTCATGGTATGCGAGGAGCGCTGCAGCCAGCGGTCCCCAACGGCCTCGCTCGGTGCTGAGCATCGTCTGTTTCGCGATCTGATCGTCCCCCGTCTTTGCCGGCCGGTGCCCCTGAGGCACCAGCAAGGTATGTTGGAGATCGCCACCTTCGCGAGGAGGACCGATGGACCCCGAGTGCCCGTTCTGCACCCTGCCGGAGGAACGCATCTGGCTCGAGACGGACCGGGTCTTGGCCGTTCCCGACTACTATCCTGCGACGGATGGACACTGCCTCGTCCTCCCCCGCGTTCACATTGCCAGCCTGTGGGATCTGTCCCCGGAAGAACACGCCGAGGTGTGGGACCTGGTCGCGGAAGTCCGGGAGCTGCTGATGGAGCGGCACTCGCCGGACGGTTTCACGATCGGGGTCAACGACGGCCTGGCCGCGGGGCAGACGATTCCGCATGCCCACGTCCACGTGATCCCCAGGCATCTCGGCGACGTGTCCGATCCGACGGGCGGCCTGCGCGGCATCCTCCCCCACAAGGCCCGCTACTGGGAGAGCTGACTTTCCGTCAGTATCCGGGCGGGAAGCCGTCGAACAGGTCGGAAACGGCATTGCCTACCAGTTCGTCCCGCTCCTGAGGCGAGGCGCTCGGTTCGATCGTCTCCACGGCGGTTCCTCTCCAGATCAGCTCCTTCTTTGCCGCGTCGAAAATGTCGATCGTCAGCGAGCCCTCCGTATACACGCGCTCCCGCGAGGTCGTGTTTTCGTCGGCCGACCAGCGTCCGGTGCCGTAACCGTAGGTGTCGTAGACCCGCTGGTCCGCCGCGCTGGTCCGGTATGAGACGACAAGTTCGGCTTGCTCGAACGGCACCAGCCGGAAGCCCCGATCGGCCAGGTTGGCGTCGACGGACCGGCGAACGCGCCGATCCACCTCTCCGCCACCTTCCTGCTTCTCATCCGCTCGCTCGAGCCAGGCATAGGTGCTCTTGCCCGAGAACGAGTAAGTGTCATCGATATCCACAGTTACATTCTTACTGGAACAAGCGGAGGCACTGAACATCGAGGAGACGACATGGGCAGGGTTTCCTCCCTCTATGGCACCTCGGTCGGCAAGAAGATCACGATGGCCGTCTCGGGTGCCATCTTCGTGTTGTTCGTGATGGTTCACTGGTTCGGTAACCTCAAGGTGTTCATGGGGCCCGAAGTGTTCAACCATTACGCCGAAGGGCTCCGAGAGTTCGGCGACCCGTTCCTTCCGTACGGGTGGTTCCTTTGGATCTTCCGCGCCGGCCTCATCCTGGCACTCATCATCCACGTGTGGACTGCCTGGTCGTTGACACGCCAGAGCTGGGCCGCGCGCGGCACGAAGTACAAGAAGAAAGAGTCGCTGAACATCGATGCCGCATCGAGCACGATGCGATGGGGCGGCGTCTTTCTGTTTCTGTTCGTGACCTACCACATCCTGCACCTTACGACCGGCACGCTTCACCCGGACTTCATCCACGGCGATGCGTATCACAACTTCGTCGCCGGCTTCCAGTCGATCCCGGTCGCCGTGTTCTACATGGTATGCATGATCGCACTCGGGCTGCACCTGTATCATGGAACGTGGAGCGCCTTCCAGACCCTGGGCATCGACGGTCCACGGGCGCAGAAGTTCCGGCGCCCGCTCAGCCTGATCATCGCGCTCGTCGTGGCGGGCGGTAACCTCCTGTTCCCGGTGGCCGTACTCACCGGGTTCGTGTCCTAGGAAGGGGGGGGACAGCGACATGGAGCTGAACTCTAAGATCCCGTCCGGACCGATCGAGAATCGCTGGGAGAAGCACAGGTTCGAGATGAACCTGGTCAACCCGGCGAACAAGCGGAAATACACGATCATCGTAGTCGGCACCGGCCTCGCGGGAGGTGCCGCGGCGGCCACGCTCGGTGAACTGGGATACAACGTCCTGTGCTTCACGTATCACGACAGCGCCCGGCGCGCGCACAGCATCGCCGCCCAGGGCGGCATCAATGCCGCCAAGAACTATCAGGGAGATGGCGACAGCATCTTCCGGCTGTTCTACGACACGGTGAAGGGTGGGGACTTCCGATCCCGGGAGTCGAATGTGTACCGGCTTGCCGAGGTCAGTAACGAGATCATCGACCAGTGCGTCGCCAGCGGCGTCCCGTTTGCGCGTGACTACGGCGGGCTGCTCGACAACCGGTCGTTCGGCGGAGCCCAGGTCTCCAGGACGTTCTACGCTCGGGGGCAGACGGGACAACAGCTGTTGATCGGAGCGTATCAGTCGCTCATGCGGCAGGTCCATGCCGGCTCGGTGAAGCTGTTTACCGAGCACGAGGTTCAGGACGTGATCCTCGTAGATGGCGCCGCCAAGGGAATCGTCACGCGGAATCTGCGGACTGGAGAGATCCAGCCGTGGCTCGGCGATGCGGTCGCGCTCGGGACTGGCGGCTACGCCAACGTGTACTACCTGTCCACCAACGCCATGAAGTGTAACGCTACGGCAGCGTGGCGAGCTCACAAACGGGGCGCGGGATTCGCGAATCCGTGTTTCACACAGATCCACCCGACCTGCATTCCAGTGGCAGGCGACTACCAGTCGAAGCTCACGCTGATGAGCGAGTCGCTGCGCAACGACGGCCGGATCTGGGTCCCTGACGATCCGGGCGAAACACGACCCGCGGGCGAAATCCCCGAGGACGAGCGGGACTACTACCTGGAGCGCATGTATCCGGCGTTCGGGAACCTGGTGCCGCGCGATCTGGCATCCCGACGCGCGAAGGACATGTGCGACCAGGGGAAGGGCGTGGGGACGACCAAACTCGGCGTGTATCTCGATTTTCGGGATGCGATTCAGCGCCTGGGCCGGGAGACGATCGAGGCGCGCTACGGCAACCTGTTCGAGATGTACGAGCGGATCACCGGCGAGAACCCGTACAACGTCCCGATGCGGATCTTTCCGGCGCCGCACTACACGATGGGCGGCCTGTGGGTCGACTACAACCTGCAGACAACCATCCCCGGGCTGTTCGCGATCGGCGAGGCGAACTTCTCCGACCACGGCGCGAACCGGCTCGGCGCCAGTGCGCTCATGCAGGGCCTGGCGGACGGCTATTTCGTGCTCCCGTACACGATGGGGAACTACATTGGAGGCGAACGTCCAACCCCGGTCCCGGAGGACCACCCCGACGTACTGCGAACGGTGGAGGAGGTACGCTCCCGGGTATCCAGGCTGCTCGCGCTCGACGGGAAGCGGACGGTCGACGATATCCACCGTGAGCTCGGACGCATCATGTGGGATGGATGTGGCATGAGCCGTGATGCTACGCGGCTGAAGGATGCGATCGAGAAGATCCCGGTGCTGCGCGAGGAGTTCTGGACCAACGCGGCCGTCGTCGGCAGCGGGGACACGATCAACCAGGTCCTCGAGCGGGCGGGCCGGGTCGCCGATTTTCTCGAGCTGGGTGAGTTGATGTGTCGCGACGCGCTGGCGCGCGAGGAATCCTGCGGAGGCCACTTCCGGGACGAGCACCAGACTCCGGAGGGCGAGGCGAAGCGGGACGACGAGCACTTCCAGCACGTCTCCGTATGGGAATACACGGGTGACGGAGCGGTCCCGATCGAGCACCGGGAGTCTCTGGAATTCGAATACGTTCCTCCTTCTCAGAGGAGCTACAAGTAATGGCCACGAGCACGATGAAACTGAAGCTGCATGTCTGGCGTCAGGCCTCGCCCGCGGCCAAAGGCGGATTCGTGGCGTACGAGGCGGATGCGAACGAGCACATGTCGTTCCTGGAGATGCTCGATGTGCTGAATGAGCGCCTCGAGTCACAGGGCGAAGAGCCGATCGTCTTCGACCACGACTGCCGCGAGGGGATCTGTGGAACGTGCGGCATGGTGATCAACGGCCGGCCGCACGGGCCGTGGGAGAGGACCACCGTGTGCCAGCTCCACATGCGGGAATACAAGGACGGGGACCAGGTGTGGATCGAGCCCTGGCGTGCGAAGGGCTTTCCCGTGCTCCGCGACCTGTTCGTGGACCGCAGCGCCCTCGATCGGATCGTCCAGGCCGGTGGATTCGTCTCGGCGAACTGCGGCGGAGCGCCTGATGCGAACGCGATCCCGGTCAACCGGGACGCGGCGGAAGCTTCAATGGACGCTGCTTCCTGCATCGGCTGTGGAGCCTGTGTGGCGGCGTGCCCGAACGCTTCGGCGATGCTGTTCACTGGCGCGAAGATCGCGCATATGAACCGTCTGCCGCAGGGTCAGCCCGAACGGTACGAACGAGCGTTGGACATGGTCCTCCAGATGGAGGCGGAGGCGTTCGGCAGCTGCTCGAACCACGGTGCGTGCGAGAATGCGTGCCCCAAGGGGATCGCACTCGACGTCATCGGGATGCTGAACCGGGACTACATGGCGGCCGTACTGAAGGCCGGTTGATCCCGGCCGCCAGGTGCCGGTGCGAATACGTGGAGGTGGAGATCCGGTTCGCCCTCGTGCCGGTGGCAGCATGATCACCCTCGAGCGAATCCGCGTGGTCCTGTACCGCCCGGCGGAGAGGACCAGAGACGCGTGACCCGGCTCAGCGACGATATGCTCGCGGCCGCCCGGCCGATCTGGGACGACCAGCTGCAGCACCCGTTCGTGCGAGGGATCGCGGACGGCACCCTGCCGCCGGAGCGGTTCGAGCGCTGGGTCCGCCAGGACTACCTGTACCTCAAGGAATTCGCGCGCGTATTTGCCTGGGCCACGGCAAAAGCGGACCGGCTCGCATCGATGAGTTGGTACGCGGCCGTGCTCGACCTGACGTTGAATACGGAAATGGCGCTGCACAGGGAATACGCGGCTCGCTTCGGCATCACCGTGGAAGAGCTGGAAACCGAGGAGATGTGGCCGACGACCCGCGCCTACACGGACTTCCTGGTCCGAACGGCGGCCGATGGAGATATGGCTGACCTGCTGGCGGCTCTATTGCCCTGCGCGTGGGGGTATGCCTGGCTGGGAGACCAGCTGGCAGGACTCGAGCGACCGACGGACCAGCGCTACGCGGACTGGATCGAGCAATACGCTTCAGCCGAGTTCCAGGACGCGGCCGACTGGTTGCGGGACGAAACGGAGCGCGTGGCGGGTCTCGTGAGTGACGTAAAGCGAGAGCGGCTGGTGAAACTGTTCGTCCTGTCCAGCCGCTACGAGCACAGATTCTGGGAGATGTGCTGGAAGGGAGAAAGCTGGTAGCGCCCCGATTCAGCGGACGGAGAGCGAGGGGAGACAGATGGCCGGTGGAGGAACGAAAGCAGTAGTCGCGGCGATGATCGCCAACGCGGTGATCGCGGTGGCGAAATTCGTCGCGGCGGCGGTCACGGGGAGCTCGGCGATGCTGTCCGAGGGGATCCACTCGGTGGCCGATACCGGCAACCAGGCGCTCCTTCTGCTCGGGAACCGACGGCGGCGGCTTCAGCATGTACGAGGGAATCAAGCACCTCAGCCACCCCGAGGTCCCCAAGGATCCGATCTGGATTTACTCGGTCCTCGGCGTGGCGTTCGTCGTCGAGGCGTTGGCACTGCGGGTAGCCCTGGGTGAATTGGGCGGAACTGGCCGCGGCTGGGGCCTGTGGAAGCGACTGCGCGTATGTAAGGACCCGCGCATATTCGTGCCCGTGGCGGAAGATCTCGCGGCGCTGATCGGTGTCGTGGTGGCCTTTCTCGGCGTGTTCCTGGCCAGGACGTTCGACCTGCCGGTTCTGGACGGTGCCGCCTCGATCGTAATCGGAATCATCCTGGCGTGCGTAGCCGTGTTCCTGGGCTACGAGACCCGCGCCCTGCTGGTGGGAGAGACGATTTCCGAGGACCTGGAACAACAGATCCGGCGGATCGTCGAAGAAGACGATGCGGTGCTCGAACTCGTGCGCCTGATGGGAATTCATCTCGGGCCGGAGGAGATACTCCTGAACCTCGGCGTGAAGTTCCGACCAGGGGCCGGGCCTGAGAGCGTCGCCCAGGCCGTGGAACGGGTGGAACGCAGGATCAGGGCGGTAGAACCGCGTGCGACCCGGGTGTTCGTCGAACCAGAGATCGCCGCCGACGAGGGTGGGCTGGAAGTCCCCTTCTAGCCG
>JBDGUY010000164.1:0-7532 GCA_039585935.1 Gemmatimonadota bacterium | reverse complement strand
AAGGCCGCCGTCGCGGTGATCTCGCCGGACTCCACGTACGCCAGCTGCAGACCCGGAACGTCCGCCCGTTGCATGAATACCGGGACGCTGTCGAGCAGTACAATGGCCGGGTCGATGGCGACTTCCGGCAACTCGGTCTCCGATTGCTCGTCGCCGGGAGCGCACGAAATCAGTCCAAGTACGACTGCCAGTACCAGGGCCGCGGAACGGTGGGAATCGAGGGCTTGAATGCTCACGTGGTTCTCCCGATCGAGCTCAGTTTCTCTGTTTCCGGATTCGTGAAGGTACCTTCACGAACTGCACGGGCTAGTACCCGGGCCAGCCTTCCCGTTCACCGATCAGCCGCACGACCGCATCGGCCAACTCATGTCCGTTGTCGCTGTTCGTCAGGATGACCACCCCGTAGCCCAGGCTCTGGTGCGCGACCATCCTGCAGCGAAATCCATCGTTCGCGCCGTAGTGTCCGAAATAGGACTGGCCACGGTGGGTCCAGAGATCGAACCCGAGCCCGTAGTCGCGCATGACCTCCGTCACCAGCAGCGCGGCATTCTCCTGGCCCAGGACCCTGTTCGACTCGCCACCTAATGACCGCTGAATCTCGATGACGAACCGGGCCATGTCGGATGACGTGGTCCACAGAGCTGCGGGGGCGATCTCCGGATAGATGTGGTGCCCTCCAGGCACCGCCACTCCATCCGCGTAATAGCCGGACGCTGCCCGGTCGAACAACGAGTCCGGGAGCGGTTGATCGTACGTACTGGCGCTCATGCCGATCGGCTGCAGTACCCGCTGCCGGATGAACTCGGTATATGCGAGCCCGGTCACGTCCTGCACGGCCTGCTGCATGACCAGGTAGCCGCCCCCCGAATATCGGAATTCGCTGCCCGGAACCAGGTCTACCACGATCGGTGGCGAATTCGCCGGGGGAAAGCCATTCAGGATCTGAATCAGGTTGGGCACGGGCTCCGTGTAGCGATAGCCTCGAAAGCCCCCGACCGTCGTACCCGCCGTGTGACTGAGCAGCCGCCTCAGGGTGACCTTTTCGTTGGACTGGTATGCGTTGTCGTGGAGCTTCCAGGAAGTCAGGTAGTCGTTGATTTCCGTATCGAGCGAGACCGCTCCGACCTGGACCAGGCTCATTACGGCCGTGGCAGATACCCCTTTGCTGAGGGATGCCGCCTGGAACAGCGTTCCTTCGGCGACCGGCTCCTGGGTGGTCACGCTCTTGACCCCGTGGACCTCGACATAGTCCAGTTCGAAGTCGTTGATCACGGCGATGCTTACGCCCGGAACCTCGTAGTGTTCGATCAGGGAACCGATGTCGCTCGGATCGGCTGGCCCTGTCGTGCTGCTGCAGGCCGTGGCTGCCAGGATCGGAAGTGCGGTCGCCGCGAGGGCCCGTGCAAGGGCCGCGTAACATGGACGTCGGCTGGTCGTAGATCTCGAGATCGTCGAAAGCACCCCCACCTCCTGGACGAACACTCGCCTCTATCCACCGCCCGTGCGTTTGGAATGATTGTCCGTCACGTTGATGAACAGCTGAAACGGGCCGCTCGTTGGGGCGCGGCGGTTGAGGAAGGGTTGACGCTGCGCGAGACAGTTTCCCAACTCGCCGGAATACGCAGCCTGATGCCAGCCCCGGCATTGGCCTATGTAGCCACATGACGCTACATTGTCAGCATGAGGACCGTGGGGATTCGCGAATTGAAGAACCGCCTCAGCGAGTACATCCGCCTCGTACGGACCGGCGAGACGGTCCTCGTGACTGATCGGGGAGTGGTGGTGGCCGAGTTGCGGCCGCCCGGCACGCCGACGGTGCAAGACTCGCAACCCCTGCTGACCATTGCTGCTCGAGAAGGGCGAGTCCGGGTCGGTGCGCCAAACCGACCGGACTTGTATCCCGACCTGGGAAAGGTCCTTCCTGAAGGCACGGCGCTTCGCTGGCTCGACGAATCCCGGGCCGACCGGTGATTCTCTACGCCGAATCAAGCGCCGTTCTGACCTGGCTGCTTGCCCAGCAGTTCGGTGCTGATGTCAGTAACATCCTTGCCGAAGCCGAGCTCATTCTGTCGTCCGACCTCACTTTGCTGGAGTGTGAGCGCGTGCTCGTGCGTGGAAGCGCGACAGGCGAGCTTTCGGAAGGCGAGATCGGGAGACGCGCGGCGGTCCTTCGAACCGCCGCGCAGCACTGGATGCTGCTGGCCTTCACACCCAACGTCATCGAGCGCGCTCAGCGCCCTTTTCCGAATGAACCGGTTCGCACCCTGGATGCGCTTCACCTTGCATTGGCGCTCGAGGCGAAGCGGATCATACCGGAGGCCAGGGTTCTCAGCCTCGATCGGCGAATCCGGGAGTCGGCGCGTCAGCTAGGGCTGGAGGTCAGTCCTCAGCAATAGCGCTCGAAACCGTCCACTCGAACTCGTTCCGCAGGATACTTGCCGGCAGCGACGTTTCAACTGAGACGTTTCAGCTGAAACGCCCCGGCCCGATCACTCGGTTACCAGGACTCCGGCGGTCTGTCCGGAGGGCTGGTTCCACATCCAGCGCCAGGTCTGCCAGCTCCCGTCCGGCCCACGCTTGTAGATCACAGACCAATACCCGCTCGCCGATGGGATGTCTGATCCGGCTTCCGCCGCCGCCGTGACCTCGTCGACCGTGGCGCTCTGCTTGAGGAGATTGCCGTCGTAATTCTCCGAAATCGACGCGAGAATCGCCTCGCGCCCGGTCAGGATGGGTCCGTCCGGCTGAAGCAAAACCGCATCATCCGCGATGGACGAATTCACACTGGCAAGATCGCTGTCGTTCCACGCCGCCACGAACTCGGATACCTGCGCGCGAACGGTCGCAGGATCGAAATCAGGCATGGCTGCGGTTTCCGAGGCCGGCTCCGGGGCACAGGCGGCCAGGGCAAACACGAGCGCGAATCCTGTCAGCTTTCTGGATTGGAACATGGGCTCACTCCTTTGGTAGAATCGGACGACTACGGAAGCACGCCTCCAATGTCGCTGCGAGAACGTCTCCCGCCAACTCCAGCCGAACTCGGAGCGCCGAGGAAGGTGGACGCCTTGGGATCCAGACGGTCATGGCGTACCCTTCCCAATCTCTCCCTCCCGTCCGATCTTCTCACGATGGCAGAATCCTCTTCGTATCAGCAGTTCTTCGCGGAACTCAAGCGCCGCCGCGTGTTTCGCATCGCTGCCGTGTACGGCGGCGGCGAGAGAGATGCGTGCGGATTTCGCCAGATTTGGGACCCGTGGCTCGGAAAGCGGAGTCAGCTGTCTGCGACGTAGCAATTATCGGCGCGGGCGTCGCTGGACTCTCGGCTGCCCGAAGACTGGTTGACGAAGGGTTTTCGGTTCGAGTGTTCGAAAAGAGCCGAGGCCTCGGGGGACGTTCCGCGACACGCAGGCTCCGGGGGTTCGGATTCGATCACGGCGCACAGTACTTCACCGTTCAAAGCTCCCGTTTCGACTCGGTCATCCAGCCTCTCATCGAGATCGGCGAGGTCCGCCGCTGGGACCCGCGAATTGTCACGATCCGGGCAGATCGCTCCCGGGCTCCTGCTCCAGAATCGGACAGATACGTCGGGGTGCCCGGCATGAGCACACTCGGGAATTCGCTCGCAGTCGATCTCGCGGTGCAACGCGACACGAGGATCGCTTCGTTGCAGTTGGAGCGGGCCGATGGTTGGACTCTGGTGGCGGAAGACGGCCGCAAACTGGGTCGGTACTCGGGAGTCGTGGTCTCATGTCCCGCCCCGCAGGCCGCGTGGCTGCTCGGACCGGTGGTTCCGGAACTCGCTGCGGACTGCAGTTCCGTGTCCATGCAACCTTGCTGGGCCGTCATGGCCGCTTTCGATGATCCGCTTCCAGTGGAATTCGACGCTGCGTTCTTCGATGACGATCGTCTTGCCTGGGCGGCACGCGATTCCAGTAAGCCAGGGCGCCCGCCGATGCCGGACTGCTGGACACTGCACGCGGTTCCGGAGTGGTCGGCCCGACACCTCGACGACGACGACTCCGGCGTGGCGGCCGCCCTTCTGGACCGATTCTTCGACCTGTCAGGCCTCTCAATTCGCGAAGCATCGACCGCCCTGGCGCACCGTTGGAGATATGCCCGCCCGGATCGGGACAACCCGCTTCCTCGCCGGATCGACGATTCGAGGCGGATCGTGGTGGCGGGCGACTGGACGAACGGGCCACGCATCGAGGCCGCGTTCCTCAGCGGTATCGAGGCCGCTGGCGACCTGATCGGATTGCTCGGGGCTCCGAGCCGCTAAGGATTCCGCTCCTCACCCAGGGCCGCGCTGCGGTCAACGATGTCGGGCTCCAGATCGTGCCCTGCCTGTAGCGCTTTGGATAGTCTGTCGAATACGCGGGTGTCAATCGCCCGACGCTCCTCCGACCGCTTTCGTAGCGATGCCAGCGGCAGCCGCATGCGGGGATTGTCCCGCAGCTCTGGCTCATGCCGGCCCAAAAAGGCCCAGTACAGCGACGTGATCGGGCAGGTCTTCTTCGGGTCGAATCTGCATCCTGCGCAGTAATCGCTCATCCGGTCGATATACGCGGCACCGGACACGTACGGCTTTGTGGTCATCAGGTTGCCTGCAGCAAAGGTGCCCATCCCGAGGACGTTCGGCTCCACCACCCAGTCGAACGCGTCCGTGTACATCGCCCAGAACCAGTCGGTGAGCTCGCGGGGCGAGACGTCGAGAAGAGTCGCGAGGTTCGCGAGGACCATCAGGCGGGTGATGTGGTGCGAATAGCCCGTTCGCAGCACGGAGTCGACGACCTCATCGAGGCAGGCGAGTCCCGACTCAGTCCCCCACCAGGCGGCTGGGAGCGACTGGTCCGCGCCGAGCGCCGACGGCACAGCAGGTTCCGATTCGGCACCGGATTTGACGCCTCCCGCGCCGGTCAGGTCCCGGAATCCATCCGTTCGCATGTGCACGTGCCGCATGAATTCCCGCCAGCCAAGTACCTGTCGGACGAATCCTTCACGGCTCGCGAGCGGCGCATCCGACGTGGCGACCTCCTCTACGAGCAGCCCGGGAAGGAGTCGGTGGACGTGGAGCAGGAACGAGATCCGTGTGTGGAAGAGTCCCTCGGACCGCATCGACATCGCGTCCTCGTATGGACCGAAGCTATCCAGGCACTCGGCTTTCGCCCACGCCCACAACCGCTCTGCATCCGACCGGGTGCCGGTGAGCGCATCGGGCCGCAATTCTCCGGGATGGTCAGCGAAGACCGTGGAGACGAGCTCCAGAACTTCCTCCTTGACGGGATCGAGCGGGAAGTCCGGCTCCTGCGGCGCGGGTGGCTCTCCGTGCCACGCCTCACGGTTCTCGGCATCGTAGCTGAATCTGCCCCCGACAGGCCTGCCGGTTTCGTCCATGAGGGTGCCACTGTCCTTCCGGACCCTCCGGTAGAATGCGTCCATGCGCCACGGAGGAGATCCGCCCTGGCTCTCTTCGAATTGCTCGGGCGTCGTGAGCCAGCCTTCGTGTGGCACCACGGTAATCAGGCCCTCGGCAACGAGTGATCCGAGATCGACGCGCAGTTCCCGCTCGGCCGGCTCCATCATGGTGAGCCCACCAAGCTCGCCGATCAGAGGCCGGAGTGTATCCTGGTACGGGCCGCGCGCAGTGAGGTGGCGGATCGCCACGCCTCGCTCCGCCTGCTCGAGCGCGAAGTGCCTCATGTTGGCGAGTATCAGGGCCAACTTCTGTTTGTGATAGGGACGTCGCGCGGCCTTCCAGGGACTCTCGACGAGAACGATTCCCGTACGCTCCGGATCGCGGCGTGACAGAGGTCCTATACGGTCACTGAGCTGATCGTAGGGCACGAAGAGCCAGCTCCGGCCCTCCGGGTCGGAAACGCGCGCCGCGAGCTCCCGACGAAAGATGCTGCCGGTCACCGGGGACCGCTCGCACCGGCGGTGGGTTCCTCTTTCGCCTCGCGCAGCGCCTCGCCGAGGCTGTCCCGGGCGTGCGCGTCACCTTCATCGAACCTGTCCGGGTATTCCGACGAAACAGCTTCGTACAGAGCCATCCGGAGCCCCGGGCCGTCCGCGAGGTACGTCCGCGTAACGTCCAGGTGAGAGACACACGCACTCATAATTCGGGCATCCTGATCCCGGCTGGCGAACATGAGCACTCCAGCGAGAGATACGAGGGTGAACACGGTGATTCCCACGAAGAGGCCTGCGCCGTTGTCGATGAAGAACCAGAGCTACACTGAGAAGAGGAACTATACGAACGCCGCCACGAACAACAGAGTCGCAGGAGGACGTTCTGATTTATGCTTGCTCCCGACTTGGCCACTTGAAGGTGAGGAATGAGCGCAGCAGCCCGATGGGTTGAATCTGCATGCCGGGCAGGCCGAAGAGGGCTGAGAGCAGACCGCCCCTGACGCCCGGGCTCATCCGCGCAATTTCCACGTTCTTGACCTGCAGTCTCAGCGTGATGTCAGCGTGATTGAGCGAGTTACGCAGCTGCCCGATCGGCGCTGATCTCGGTGAATGGCCGAACGGTGCCGCATGCAACAGCTTTCGATATGTGCCTGGGCGGTCAGCCGAGACGACGACTGTCCGGCCGGTTCCGGTGATACCGATCCGGCCGGCGGGCGTGTCCACGGTGCAGTCCGCGAAAACGTCCACCGGCCGGAAAGAGCGGAAGTTTGAAGTCACTTCCCGTCCCGCGTGCGAATTCGAACCGTGCCGTTGACTGTCCAGTTCGTGTACTCCGCGTCCGGGCCAATTTTGCTCGGAACCTGGACGTTGAGGTTTTCCATCTCATAAGAAATCTCAGCGCCCCGGCCCGTCAGCTTGTCGTAGAGTCCGATCGCCAGATCCGGCCATTCCTGCGTGGTCGTGGACATGATAGTCGTCCTTTTGTTTATTGTTTGTCTAACCGTTAGAAAAGAATATCGTACCCGGGCCCAACTTTGTCAAGGTTATAGTTGGACAAACATACAACGGGACCGCAATTCGGCATCACGGGCGAGGTCTCTGCCCGCGAACTGGCGCGACGGTGACGATTGCGTCTGCCGTCTGACTCTCTCTGAGGCGGGCTGAGACCTGAATCCAGCACGAGAGTCTCAGCGCCCTTCCCATTCTTCTCGTGGTGCCCGATCTTCGTCGCAATGTCAGAATCTTCTTCGTACCAGCGGTTCTTCGCAGAACTCAAGCGCCGCCGCGTGTTTCGCATCGCGGCCGTATATGGCGGCACGGCGTTCGTCCTGCTCCAGGTTGCCGACCTTTTGCAGGAAGGGCTGCAGCTTCCCCAGTCCTTCCTGACGGCCTCCACATGGCTGGCGCTGGCCGGCTTTCCCGTCGCATTGCTGCTGGCGTGGTTGTACGACCGCACTCCCCAGGGTCTGGTCCGGACACCTGAGGCCGCCCCGAACGAGCTGGACGAGATCGTCGCCCAGCCGCCCGGGCGGCGCTGGCCGATCGGGATCGCCGCGGCACTGGGAACGGCACTGCTTCTCGTCGGCTCCTGGTGGATGCTCGGCCGGCCGGAGGCGCCGGGC
>JBDGUY010000163.1:0-4694 GCA_039585935.1 Gemmatimonadota bacterium | reverse complement strand
ACGAGCTCATCCAGTCGTCCCTGGTCTCCCGGTGGAGTCGCCGTCGAAGACGGCTCCGGACCCGGCCGCCCGGTGGGGGGCATGCATTCCTCCGAAAAGGGAATCGAGGTTCCGCCAAACTTCCGTGCGGCGGCTTCCGGCGCCAGTGTCCGCGCCATCCTCGGGATCGGCTGTGTCGACGGAAACGACCGGCGCGCCCGGGCTACAACTCCCGTGCGTACCAGGTGTCACACCCGAGGTGGCCGGAGCCCGGCACCTCGTGGTCCAGCTGTCGAAAACCGGCTCGATCGTACAGAAGCCGGGCGCGGTCCATCCGGCCCAGGGTGGCGAGGTGGCAGCGATGGTACCCGCGCTCGCGGGCGGCATCGAGACACAGCTCCAACAGCTGCCGTCCGGCGCCGAGTCCGCGACTCTCGGGACGCAGGTACATCTTTCGAAGCTCACATACGTCGTCGGGCTCGCCCGCGATCGGACCGATTCCTCCTCCACCCAGCACCCGTCCGCCAGACTCTACCACGAAGTAGGCTGCCCGCGGTCCTGAATAGGCGGTGGATATCGAATGGACTTCCGGGTCGCTGTCCGGGCCCTCGCCGCAGATGCCGAATTCGGCCATGCCGCTCCTGATGATCGCGGCCAGCGCCGTGTCGTCCGAGGCGCGAACCAGGCGAAACGTGGGGTCGGTCGGGTCGATCGACGAGGCCCGCGGGGTCTCAGAAGTCTCAGACATCGTGGTCTTCGCCGTCGTCGAGACCTGCCTTCTTCCTTTCTTGACGCAGAAATTCCTCCACGGACTGTGGGACGAGCAGGTTGTCGGCGATGCCCGCGATCTCCTCCGCCTGCCGCCACGCCTCCTCGAGGATATCGAGCTCGCCCTCCATCGCCCGGCGCTCGGCTTCCTCCTGGGTGGCCATTTCCACCGCGAGACGGATTTCACCCGGCAGCTTGGCTAGCGTACCGGCGGCGGTCTTCTTGCGCTTCTTCTCGCTGCCCTTCGCCTTCTCCTCGCGCAGACGCTCTCCCTCACGCGTCGCCTCGATGAGAAACGCCTCGGGATGGCCTACGGTCTCTATGTGCCGCACGGCCTGGGCGATCGTGTCCTTCTTGCCTCCCCGACGATTGGCGCGGGCCATGAGCTTGCCTGCCACCGCGACGGCGCGGGGCCCGGTCAACACCATCAATTCGTCGTCCCCGGTCGAGATGCCGGCCGACCAGCCGAGCGTGTGACGTACGTGCAGCTCCCAGCCTTCCTCGTTGTCGACCGGGACCAGTCGCGAGCGCTCGAGGTGCTTGAGCTGTACGCGGATCTGCTCTCCCTCTTCGTTACGCAGGCGAACCGCCGTCCGCTCGTTGTTGATCCCTTGGATCGCCTGAGAGATGCCCCAGTATCCACCGCCGATGGAAATGCCGGCGGCTGCGCCGCCTACGGCCAGCAGGCCAAGCGCGCCGACGCCGGCGGTGGTGTACAGGATGGCTCGCTTGCGGCGCCTGCCGAACTGGTCTCCGTATCGCCACGCGGCGAACTCGCCCCGCACGGGCCGACCGATCCTCACCAGCTCGAGCTCGTCGCCGATCCGGGCGAGGCCTATGTTGTCGGTGGAAACCCGCAGCCGGGTGTCGCGGAAGAGTCGCTCGCAGTCCTCGATCGCCTCCCAGCGTTCCTCGAGCGGAGAGAGGTTCCACCGCTCGCACCGCCGGCATACGACCCACAGCCTTCCGCGGTCGCCGTCGAAAGCCACCCGGCGACCTACCGGAAACGTTTCCAGGACTTCGTTCCGGCCCAGAGGCCGATTACAGAACAGGCATGTCGAGTACATCGCCGACATCGCGTCCTCCTCCCGTGCCGGCCCGCGCGCCGGGACGTTCTGGCGCGTTAGTCCCCGGAATCGCCCGTGTCCAGCTGCTGATCCAGATCCGTCTCGCGTTGCCGGCGAGCGTGCCGGCAACGACTGCGACCGGAACCCCCTGCAAATACTGATGTTGTGGGGCTGCGATTACCGCAGGGACTGGGCCACGCCGTCGGATCCGGATCCTTCCCGTTGGCACGATTGCTGAAACCGGCGAAGCGCGCAACGGCGAGCAGCACTCGAAGAACAGCGAGGCGGAACATGAAGACCGATCGAATCAGCAGTCTCCTCTTTCTGGCAGTCTTCCTGGGCGCCTGTTCCGGCGGAGACACGACGGAACAGGCGGATGTGGAAGGACAGGCGGCGACCACGACCACGGTCCAGGGGGAAGGACCCGCGATCAGGGCGCAGGCCGCGGCACTGTTCGAGGTCATTCCGGCCGAGGCGCCGGAACTGCCGGACAATCAGCTCACGGACGAGCGGGTCGAACTCGGGAAGATGCTGTACTTCGAGCCCCGCCTTTCGGCCAGCTGGCTGATCAGCTGCAACACCTGCCACAACCTGTCCCTCGGCGGCATCGACCTGATGGAGACGTCGATCGGGCACGGCTGGCAGAAGGGGCCGCGCAACGCCCCGACGGTTCTCAATGCCGTATACAACGTGGCTCAATTCTGGGACGGTCGCGCCGCGGACCTCGAGGAACAGGCCAAGGGACCGGTCCAGGCCTCGGTCGAGATGGCGAGTGATCCGGACCGGGCCGTTCAGACACTGAAGTCGATTCCGGAGTACCGGGAGTGGTTTGCCCGCGCGTTCCCGAATGACGCGGATCCGGTGACGTTCGACAATATGGCCCGGGCAATCGAGGCGTTCGAGGCGACGCTGGTCACTCCGGGCGCCCCGTTCGACCGCTGGCTCTCCGGTGACAACTCCGCCATGACGGCTGCGCAGGTCGAGGGGCTGGAGACTTTCGTCTCGAAGGGGTGCACCGGGTGCCATGCCGGCCTCAACTTCGGCGGCCAGGGATACTTCGCGTTCGGCGTCGTACAGGCGCCATCCGATGAGATCCGACCGCCCGGGGACCGCGGCCGGTTCGCCGTGACCAGCACCGCAGCCGACGAGTACGTCTTCAAGTCCCCATCGCTTCGCAACATCGAACTGACAGCGCCCTACTTCCATTCCGGCAAGGTATGGGGGCTGCAGGAAGCGGTCGCCGTGATGGGCTCCGCCCAGCTCGGCGCCGTCCTGACCCCGGAGGAAACAGGTGCGATCACCGTGTTCCTGGAATCCCTCACGGGGACTCAGCCGGAAGTCGAATACCCGATCCTGCCGCCGCACACGGCGGACACGCCGCTGCCCGATGTGAGCGTCCCGACCGGGGCTGCTCCGCACTGACCTTTCGGGCTCCCGATTCAGGGAGTCCGGGGTGCCCGCCGGCGTCGACCCTCGCGGACGTCGACGGGCACCCGGCCCGGGGGGGGCAACCGCCGCCCGGCAGCCGGACCGGGGATCGCTCCCGGGTGTAGCCGCCCACCATGCGAATCGTATCTCTGTGCCCCAGCCTCACCGAACTCGTGTTCGACCTGGGCCGCGGTGAAGATCTCGTCGGGGTGACTAAGTTCTGCATTCATCCCGCCGATCGAGTCGCCGGGGTTGAGAAGGTCGGTGGAACAAAGAACCCGAAGGTAGGGCGCATCCTCGAGCTCGAACCGGATCTCGTTCTGCTGAACGAAGAGGAAAATCGGATCGAGGACGCGGAGGCGCTTCAGGCAGCCGGCATCGCCTGTCACACGAGCTTCCCGCGGACCGTCGCGGAGACGGCCGCGATGGTCCGGTCGATCGGATCCGCGATCGGAATGACCGAGGAAGCCGAGCGCATCGCGCTCGACATCGAGACCCGGGAACAGCGCGTGCGGTCCGCAGCCACCGGTCGTCCCCCGGTCCGCTTCGCCTACCTGATCTGGCGTGAGCCGATCATGGTAGCGGGGACAGGCACCTTCGTCGACGCCTTGCTCGGCCTCGCGGGCGGTGAGAACGTGTTCCCGGACAGCGCCGATCGATACCCGACGGTGACCGCGACTGAACTGGCCGATGCAAACCCGGCCGCAGTTCTGCTCTCCTCGGAGCCGTTTCCTTTCCAGGAGCGGCACGCAGACGAGCTGTCCGGGCTCACCGGGTTGCCACGCGAGGCGTTTCACCTGGCGGACGGCGAGATGCTGAGCTGGCACGGTTCCCGGACGCCGCGGGGCATCGACTACGCAGAATCCGTGATCGAGCAATTCCGACAGGAGGCCTGATAATGGTAGCCGATGGAGTGAATCACCGGGCCCGCGCCGCGTGGATTCTGGCATTCGGAATCGTGCTGGCGTCCGTTGTGCTCGGCGGGTCGTTCTACACGGCGCGCGGCGCCAGGAGCACCGTGCAGGTGGTCGGCATGGCCTCGCAGCCGTTCGAGGCGGACCTGGTCAAATGGAGCCTGTCGGTCAGCCGCACCGTTCCCGTGCGGGAGCTACGCGCGGGGTATGACCAGATCGGCAGCGACGTGCAGCGGATTCTCGCAGGGTTCGATGATGCAGGATTGCCTGATTCGGCCATCACGCTTCAACCGGTCACCACGAATCCAATGTACGGTCCCGACGGAGTCCGAGATTACCAGGTGAACCAGTCCCTCTTCCTGGTCTCGGATGACCTGACGAGTGTTGAGCGACTGGCGCTGGATCCTGCCGGACTGCTGGGAGAGGGAGTGCTGCTGCAGTCCTCGCAGCTCGAGTACTTCTATTCCGGCCTGGCCGCAGTGAAGCGGAGCCTGCTTGCGAGGGCGACCGAAGACGCCAGGATGCGCGCCGAGGAAAT
>JBDGUY010000162.1:0-4764 GCA_039585935.1 Gemmatimonadota bacterium | reverse complement strand
GACGCGTGCTGTAACAGTTGGGACTGCACGACAGTATGGCGAGCTTCATTTTCCGGCCTTGTTCCTTCGTTTGGGCTTTCCGCCGCAATACGACTTCCCCGCATCCACAAGGAACCGTCGCCTGACTGCCTCCCGACCGAGCAACATCCGGAAGCCCATTTCATCGCGGCTCGCCAGCGTCAACTCTACCGGCCAGGTGGTACCCAGCAATCTCAGGTTGGTCACGATCACGGGTCGCATCGAGGCCTTGCCGCTCGAACTTCGCACGGACCTGTGCTCGAGCACCTGCGCCTCGACAGCCACAGTCCGGGTTCTCTTTCGCTGGACAGGGTGTACCTGGAATCGGACCCACTCCTCACCGTCCCTTTCGAACTCGCGAAGGTCGAAGGCGTGCAGGGACGACGAGCGGGCTCCGGTGTCAACTTTTGCCTTGATATGCTTGATCCCGAAGTCGGGGAGGCTGACCCATTCGCGCCAGCCGATCACGGGCAGTGCACGTTCAACGCGCTTCGTCACAGCCAGCCCCTCTGCCTTACGAAGGCCAGCAAACCCCCGGCGACGACTCCCATGAGTAGCAGAGCGGCGGGATACCCCAGAGCCCAGCCGAGTTCGGGCATGTTCCACCGTGACGCGGCCGGATCGAAGTTCATCCCGTAGACGCCGGCGATGAAACTCAGCGGGATGAAGATCGTGGCGATGATGGTCAGCACCTTCATCACCTCGTTCATCCGGTTGCTCACTGTCGACAGGTACATGCTCAACAGATCGGAGGTGACCTCTCGCTGTGCCTCGACGAGATCGATCAGGCGCACCACGTGGTCGTAGCAGTCCCTGAGATACGGCTGCGTCTCATCCGCGAAGATCGATCCGGCATCCCGCATCAGCACGTTGAGCATTTCGCGATACGGCCAGATCGACTTGCGAAGGGATACCAGACTTCGCTTCAGGGAGTGGATCTGCTCCAGAGTCTCCGACGTCGGATCAGTGAAGACTTCGTCCTCCAGTGAATCCAGAACCAGGCCCGCTTCGTCCAGGACTGGAAAATATTGATCGACAGCCGCATCTGTGAGGGCATACGCCAGGTAGTCGGCATGCCGGACGCGAATCTTGCCCTTGCCGTGCCGTATGCGGGCGCGGACGGCCTCGAAACAGTCACCGGGGCGTTCCTGCACGGTAACCAGCAGGCCGCCCTGCAAGAGCAGGCTTACCTGCTCCGTAGAGCCTCTCGGCGCCTCCGGAATCCTGAGGACGATGAACAGAACGTTGTCGTAGAGCTCCGCCTTCGGCCGCTGGCCGAGATTCGTCACGTCTTCGAGGACCAGTCGATGCAGTCCGAGGTCCGCTTCGAGGCCTCGAAGCAGGGACTCGTCACTGAGGCTGTCCACGTCCAGCCACACCACGGGCCACTCCGTGCGCAGCTCGTCAACCCGAGCGAGGTCGCTCACCTCCTCCTCGGTGTAACTCTCAGGTCCGTACGCCAGTACCGTCAGCCGCGGGGGTGGTGCCCCGGCGTCGACGACCAGCGTTCCCGGCATGGCACCTGGAGGTGGCCGCCTCCGGTGGTGCCGGAGTCCTGCGCGTCCTCCGGTGAAACCATCTTGAATCCGTGTCTTCATTGCGCCCCCCCGCGTCCTGCGCCTGCCAGCGCCGTCATCGATCGTTCGATCTGCGGATCGAAATGTACGTCGAGCTGCGGGAAGGCGATGGTGATCCCGGCTTCCTTGAGCGCCGACCATATGGCCTCATTGAGGTCCGAGCGGAGTTGTCGTTGCTGCCAGGGATGCTCGGTCCAGACGGAGACGAGGAAGTTCACCGAGGAGTTGCCAAATTCTGACATCAGCACCCTGGGCTCGGGATTCCGAGAGCGCCATGGAATCTCTGTGGCCGTTTTCTCCAGGGTGGAACGGACCGCGTCCATGTCCGATCCGTAGGTCACTCCAACCGGCGCGTCGATGCGAAAGTTCGAATCCCGAAACGTGTAATTCCGCACGGTTGACTGCACGAGGACGGAGTTGGGGATGATCAGGTCTTCATCGTTGGTCGTTCGAGCGATCGTGGCGCGGATGCCAAGTTCGACCACGCGAACGATACGTCCTTCGACATCTACGATGTCCCCCGGCTTGATGCTCCTCTCGAACAGCAGGATCAACCCGGAAACGAAGTTCGACGCAATATTCTGCATCGCGAAACCGATGATCACGCCGAAGATCGCGCCGGCAGCGAACAGGGCCGTCAGGTCGATGCCCAGGGTGTGGAGCGCCACACCGAAGCCCATGAAGAGAATCGCGTAGTGGACGAGCCGCGCCGTTACGTGTACGGATCCGGCGTTCCTCACACTGCGCCGAAGGGCCACGCCCTCCAGCCACCGTTTGACCACGCGCGCCACGATGAGTGTCGCGATAACAATGACGAGAGCCGTGAGAAGCGTGGCTACGGTGACGGTCGTATTCCCGATCCGGAACAACGGCGTGTCAAACATTGGAACCCAACGCTCGAGCAGCTCCGACCAGGTCATGATTCACCTCGGAAAGCGTGAGTATCGAAAGGACTGCCCGGAGAGCTAGAATACGCCGACCGCCCAGGCTTAGTCGATAGACGTGAGACGACCGCATGTATGACTGGGAAAGAGAAGCCCTGGGAGTTGACACCCTGGGCCAGATCCGCGGAGCGGTCAAGACGCGGATGCGCGTGGACCTCCTCAATCCGAGTGCACAGGCCTGGTGGATCGCCACATTGTACGGTCCCTTCATCTGGAAGACGTGGCGGGTAGGTCTGCTCCACGGTTCCATCGCGGCGTTCGGCGACTCGCCGGTGCTGACCTCGACATATCCCAACCTCGTGACCGCTGGGAGCTGGTCGCTCCCACGAACATCGAGTCCCGACTCGGGCTCACCGACGGTCAGCAGGTCGCGATCAGCCTGCTTCCCGCCCAACTGCATAAACCGGATGCGCCGCACCAGAGGTGAGATCGGGAGGCGGCGAGCCGTTTAGCAACGCTCCGATCACTCGCACTGTCTCACAGACGAGAGTCCGCACCACGGAATCACCTGCAGGAGCGGTTCCATGAGGTCTACCCGTCCTCGTTCTCGTCTTCCAGGCACATTCACGCTCACCATCGCCGTCTCCACCGCCCTCCTCGCCCCCCTCGCCGCCCTTGCCCAGCAGGCGCAGCTCGGTGAGCAGGAGTTCGTTCAGCTCATCCGCACGGAAGGAGTCGAGGCAGCCGCCGAACAATTCCGGGCCTTCCGGGAGATCGATCCGGGTGGCCAGATCTTCGTGACGACGACCCTGAACGGCCTGGGTTACGAGTACCTGCGCGCGGGAGACAGCGAGACCGCCGTAGCGATATTCGCGCTTAACGTCGAGGCGTATCCCGACAGCGGGAATCAGCACGACAGCCTGGGCGAGGCCCTGATGATCTCGGGCGACATCGAGGGTGCGATCGCGAGCTACCAGCGGTCCGTAGAGCTGGACCCCGACAACGACAACGGGGCGGCCTATCTCCACATCCTGAAGAACTACGAGAAGCGAGAGGTCCGCATCCCGATGCGGGACGGCGTGACGCTGTTCACGCAGATCTACGCCCCCAGGGACCACTCCACGACCTGGCCGATCCTGCTCAAGCGCACGCCGTACGGGATCGGGCGCTACGGGCCGACGAACTACTACCCCAGAGTCGGCCCGAACCAGGAATGCTACCGGGACGGCTATATCTTCGTGTACCAGGACGTGCGCGGGCGGTACATGTCGGAGGGGCTATACGACAACATGCGTCCCCACGTGCCGGGGGACGGGGCGATCGACGAGAGCTCGGACACCTACGACACGATCGAGTGGCTGCTGGAGAACGTGCCGAACCACAACGGCAGGGTCGGCATGTGGGGCACTTCGTATCCCGGCTTCTACGTGACCGCTGCGATCCCCGAGGCCCACCCGGCGCTCGTGGCCTCTCTGCCGCAGGCCCCGATCGGCGACTTCTTCTTCGATGACCTGCATCACCACGGCGCCTTCACGCTCCCCTACTGGATTCTCACGCCGCTCACGGGAGTGCAGAAGACAGGGCTCGAGACCGAGGACTGGTGGGATCTTCCACAGCCGGACACGCGCGACGCATACCAGTTCTACCTGGAGCTCGGCCCTCTGAAGAACTCGGACCGCTGGTACGGTGACGAGAACTTCTTCTGGAAGCAGCTCAAGGAGCACCCGAACTACGACGAATTCTGGCAGGCCCGGAGCATCGTGCCGCACCTGAAGGACGTGGATCATGCCGTGATGACTGTAGGCGGGTGGTTCGATGCCGAGGACCTGTACGGGCCGATGAGCATCTACCGATCGCTGGAGCGCAACAACCCGGGCATTTACAACGTGCTCGTGATGGGACCGTGGCAGCACGGCGGCTGGGGGTGGGACCGGTCCCCGCACATGGTGGGCGACATCTACTACGGGGACAACATCTCGGGTCAGCATCAGCGCGAAGTTGAAGCGGTGTTCTTTAGACACTTCCTCAAGGGCGAGGGAGCAGCGCCCGGTTTCGAGGCCCTCGTGTTCGACACCGGCAGCAAGGAGTGGCGTGAGTTCGCGGACTGGCCGCCGGCCGGGGCGACCTCGACCCGCCTGTTCCTGCGAGCAGGGGACGGGCTGTCGGGCAAAGCTCCCGGCGGAAGCGAAGCCGCGTTCACCGAATACGTGAGCGATCCGAATGAGCCCGTTCCCTATACGGACCGGATCCGCTTCCAGTACACGCCGCGCCGCTACATGAACGAG
>JBDGUY010000161.1:0-5214 GCA_039585935.1 Gemmatimonadota bacterium | reverse complement strand
CGGCCAGGATGACCATCACGACGATGTAGAACACGAACTCGCTGTTGCCGGAAGCGAACGCGCCCACTGTGGCGATCAGCAGGTAGGCTGCGGTGAACAAGGCCACCCGGAGCACTCCAGCCCGGCTCGCGGGCCTCATTCACCGACCCCAGTCGCCGGCGGTGAGAGATTTCGGGTCCAGCCAATCGATCGCTCCGGCATATTCGCTCCCGTGGGTCGTAGTCGAGGCTGCCAAGCTTCTGACATTTGTTTTCGTTATCATTCATCGTAGGGATATAGGAATCAACGAGCCAGCGACCGAGCCTGTGGGTGTACGACCACTGAATTGAAAACGAATCTGCATGATTGCTTGAAGGAAGCAGAGACCGGAATAGCTTGCTGCGCCTCGACCAGATCGTGAACTGAGTCTGAGAAGGAATGAGATCGACTATTGCGAAGTACACGAAGCGCGGTCCCAAACCAGGTCAACGCATCCTCAAGCACCGGAGTGACAACGCATTCCTGACCGCTTGCCACTTCCTGGACTCCGCAACCCGCAGCTGCACGATCTACCAGGCGCGGCCGGCGGCGTGCCGGAGCTATCCGGGCACGCCGCGGTGTGGCTACTACGACTTTCTGTCCGCCGAGCGCCGGAGACAGGAGGACCCGGACCTGGTCCTGGCGGCCTGGGTGACGGACCTGTGACCGACAGCTTCGGCAAGCAGATCGAGCATCAGGTCCGGGCAACGTAGAAGTCGTTCATGATGTCGTGCTCGAGCTGGAACACCGACACATCCCGGAATCTGGCCTCGCGCAACATCTGCTCGGCCAGTTCTCTCCCCCAACAGGTACCCAGTCCGGCGCCGTCCTGCGCCAGTGAGACGGTCATGCAGTGATTGTATGAAATCGTATACAGGAACGGGCCGAGCGCGTGTTCGATGTTGTTCTCCAGGTGGCTCGAAGTCCGGATGTCCTGCATGAGGAAGACTCCGTCTGGACGCAGCGCAGCACGAACATTTTCCAGGACCCGGGCAGGCTCGGCCTGGTCGTGGATCACGTCGAACGCCGTCACGAGGTCGAACGCCGCAGGTCGATCGAACTTCGACAGATCCAGCTTCTCGAACCGGACATTCCGTAATCCGAGAAGCCGCGCCCGGTCCGCAGCATCCTCGATCGCCTCCGACGAAAGGTCGAATCCCGTGAATCGGCTGTTCGGGTACTCGCTGGCCAGCGCAATCAGGGCACGGCCCATCCCACAGCCGATGTCGGCTACTTCGATTCCGTCGCGTAGCCGGCCGGGGAGTTCAGCGGCCAGTGGCAGAATGTGATCGAACAGCGCTGCGACGACCGTCTGACGACTTTCCTCCGCCATGACTTCGTGAAATCGCTCGAAGTGATCGTACCCGACGCCCCCACCCTCTCGGAAGCAGTCCACGATCCTGTCCTCGACAGATGCGATCACGGGAAGAAACTGGGCCGCGACCGCGAGATTGTTGGGAGAATTCCGGCGCGTGAGCAAGGCGGCATGCTCCGGAGGGAGACGGTAGCTCGAGTCGGCCGGATCATACTCTACAACGCCGCCAGTCACCATCGCCCCCAGCCACTCCCGCACGTACCGCTCGTCGAGTTCGGCATGACTGGCGATCTGCGCACTCGTCGCCGGCGGCAGAGCCTCCAGCGAATCGAACAGTCCGGTTCTGTGTCCGACTGAAAGACCGAGCGCCAGCGCACCGCTGTTCAAGATTCCGGTCAGTCGTGTCGCGAATGCATCGACCCTCTGGCTGTCCACCAGCATTTCCGCCGTGGCGATCATCTCGTGCTCTCCATTCCAATGTTCAATCAGGTACTGGTGCCCGGCTCGGGCTGTCGGATTGGAATGCGAATGATCGGTGGATACTGTGACACGCAGGAGGGAATTCGGGATGAGCTCCGTGGTCAGCCTACTCCGGCTCACCTGAAAGAACTGCCTCGAATCTCGGATCGGATCGCATGAGACGGAGATCCGGCCAGGCGGAGGCATGGAGCCAGGGGGCTCCATCGAGACCCTGCTGAAATGCGATGCTGAGCAGCGAAACGGCACGAGCCGGATCGCCCTCGATGGCGGCAATCCGGGCCAGCAGAGCCGTCCGGTCGCCAAGCGAATACTCGAATCCCTCCTCCAGCATCCGTGCAGCAGAAATCGGGTCGCCCGTTCGTGCCACGCTCAGGGCGTGAAGTGCTCGATACGTGTTGCGCTCCGGGAATTCCTCGGCGAGTCCACCGAACACCTCCTCTGATCCGGACCAGTCCTCCTGATCGTACATGGCCGATCCCAGCCAGTACCGGTGCTGACGGAATCCGGGGGTCTCCCGCAGGCGCGCTTCCAGCCATTCGCGGCCCCTGCGCAGCATCTCCGCTCCCTCGACCGGGTGGCCATGCGCTCGAAGCTCCTCTCCGGCCACCACCATTGCCGCCCCTTGCGACCAGTAGGTGCTCGGCGACAACGCATCCATTCCCGAGATCAGCGAGTCGACTTCCTGCAGTCGGCCGGCGGAAGCGAGGGCCCTGACCTCCAGTACACCGCCGATTCTGCGATCCGGAAACCGGGTCCGGAGCGACCGCGCCGCACTCAGCTCAGCGTCGAAATCTCCGACCAGGTGATAGCCGTGCGAGAGCACGGTCCAGTAGTGCGCCCAACCCTGCAAAGGACCCGTATCGGGATCCATCGCCTCGAGAAACTGGATGGCCAGGCGCGGGCGGCGTACGGCGATCGCTGCGTGTGCCGCGTTGTACGAGGTCCGGGAGCCACTCGTGATTTCGGAAGCGCGAATTGCCGCCTGGAGCGCAGCACTGCCATCCGAATCCAGACGAGCGCGCAGATACTGCCAGCGAAGGTCCTGCAGGTTCGTGAAACCGGAGCGAAGAGGCTCGAGCATGGTGAGAATCGAATCGGCGCGCTCCAATTCCTCCTGCGTGGATATGTTCACCAGATTCGTCGAAGCAAGGAGCGGCGCGTCGTAGAACTCAGGGTCCAACTCGTAGGCCTCGAACAACTCGGGAACGGCACGGGTGTACTCCCCGGCCAGATAGAGTTCGAGGCCTCGATCGAACGCCTTGTAGGCAGCGAACGTGGGCGGCCGTCGAGCCAGCCCGGCGGCGGACGCGAGCCGGCTGTCGGTGGCGATCGCGATGCTCCCCATCAACCGGTCGCGCAGCTCGCGGATCGCGACTTCGATCGAGTCTCGCGGAGCCGATATCGCCTCCGGGGCACTCACCACGCTCCCATCCCGGGCATCGATTACCTCGGCTTGAAAGCGCAGATCATCACCGACTTCGTAGAATGAGCCGGCCACGATGGTCGCCGCACCTGTCGCCGTTGCCAGTGCCGCGACCGGGTCGATCGAGGCGCCTTCATTCCGGGCTTCGCGCAAATTTTCCGCGGCCTCGAGCGAGCTGGGCCACGGGACGACGCTCGCGACTCCCGTCTGCACGAGTCCCTCGGAGATCCAGTCGCCGGCCAGCCGGCCCACGACATCGAGGCTTGGATCGTCCGTCTCATTCGTGAACACCGCCACGGCAATCGGGCCGGCGAGGACAGAGCTTGAGGTGGCGGGCACTTCGTCCAGGATGACGGCTTCGGATGAAGACGAGGCTCGCCAGATGAAGACAGAGGTGATGGCCAACGCTGCCACGGCCGTCCCGGCGAGAATCATGCGGCTGCGCCAGCTGGATCCCTGACCGTCGGATGTTTCGGAGCGCGAATCCGGCTTCCGGCCTTCGATGACGTCGACGATCTCCTCGGCGGATGAGACGCGCCGGGAAGGACGGATCTCCAGACACCTGCCGACGAGCGTCGCCAGATCGGCGGAAATGTCCTCACGAGCGAGCCGCAGCCCGGCTGACACCGCCGGGCCGACATCCTGACCGTCCAGATCGCCAGGCGACAGCTCGCGGACCGTGCCGGTCAGCATCTCGTGCGCCAGCTGCCCCCAGGCGTAGATGTCCACACGATGGTTCGCATCCGCCATCCCGGCGAGCTGTTCTGGCGCCATGTAGCGAGGCGTGCCGATCGCGTCGCCGGTCCGGGTGAGCGGGTCATCGCCACCGTCCGCTTCGAAGCTCTTCGCCACACCGAAGTCGAGCAGGTAAGCATGATGTCCGGCCACCAGGATGTTCGCCGGCTTCAGGTCGCGGTGCACCACACCGGCCGCGTGGGCGTGTGACAGCGCCCTCGCCATGTCCCTCAGCAGAGGTACTGCCTCGTCGAGAGGCAACGGCGCTGCCCGACGCAGCCTTTCGCGCAGTGATTCTCCCTCTACGTGCGGCATCACGTAGTAAAGAAGACCGTCCGCCTCTCCGGAGTCGATGAGTCCCACGATATGGGGATGCGACAGGCGAGCGGCGAGTCGGACCTCTCTCAGGAATCGGTCCGGGCTATAGCTGGCGGCGATCTCCGGACGCATCACCTTCAGCACGACCCGCCGGTCGTGCTTCCTCTCCCAGGCGAGGAACACCACCGCCATACCACCCCGCCCGAGCTCCCGGACAATTCGATATCGTCCTCCCAGGGCCCTGTCGAGCAGGCCGGCGAGCTGCTTGCCGTCCAGCTCTGGCGGCTGGTCAGCCGTCGGGACCGCGGGTCCGATCGATCGGTCGAGGATACCATCCGCCCGTTCGTGAGCATTCAACAGCCCTTCGACCTCGGGCAGAAGGGTCGGATCCGACAGATCCTGCTGTTCGAGCCAGTGCGTCCGTTCGCCGGGCGGCAGATCGAGCGCTTCCTCGAACAGTTCCAGGATCCGCTCCCAGCGCGGTCGGTCGGTCATGCGCCGTCAGCATCCACAGATTCATCCGCTCGCACGCTCGCCGCATCTGAGTACAGCTCGCCGTACAGCCAGGCACGGGCTCGCGTCCAATCGCGCTGAACCGTTCGCCGGGTCACGCCAAGTACTTCTCCGACCTCCGTGTCCGTCAACCCACCGAAGAACCTGAGTTCCACGACCTGCCGCAACCGCGAGTCCATCGCGTCCAGCCGATCGAGCGCAGCGTCCAGTGCGAGAAGCTCGTCTGACTCGAGTCCGGGCTGATCGGGAGACGCGAGCTTACGACCGGTAAGAGTGGCAGGCGCCACTCCCGCGCCCCTCTTCGCGGCATCACGCCGCCTCGCGTGGTCGACCAGTACCTGCCGCATCGCTCGGGCGGCGACCGACAGAAAGTGCGACCGATCCTGAATACCCGCGCCAGGTGACGCGGCCA
>JBDGUY010000160.1:0-7895 GCA_039585935.1 Gemmatimonadota bacterium | reverse complement strand
GTTTCCGCCGGAGGTGGAGGTGCTGGATGCCGGCACTCCCGGCCTTGAACTCAGCACGATCCTCGAGGACGCCGGCGCCCTGATCATCGTCGACACCGTCCGCTCCGATGGTGCAGGGGGTGAGTTGCGGACCTACAGCCGTGACGAGATCCTCAAGCACCCGCCGGCCCAGAGAATCACTCCCCACGATCCCGGCCTCAAGGAGACTCTGCTGGTGCTGGAGCTCCAGGAGGAGAATTCACCGGAAGTATTCGTGATTGGAGTGATTCCGGAGAGCATCGAGTACGGTGTGGGTTTGACGGACGCCGTGCGCGAGGCAGTGCCGGCAGTCGTCGCCAAGATTATCGGCGAGCTGGAACGCCTCGGCCATTCGGTGGAAAGGCGGCAACCTCCGGCCGATCCCGACATCTGGTGGGAGCGGCAGCCCGGAGACTGAGTTCTGCCTTTCTCAGCGCAGCACGTATCGGGCGAGCTTCTCCCTGGCGATCGGGTCGGCCATCTTGAGCGGCGGCATTCCTTCACCGTATAGATCCCGCAATTCGGACAACCGCGGATCTGCCGATGCGACGCTATCCGGATTCCGAAAGTAGATGAGCAGCGATTCTTCGTCCCAATTCTTCTTGATGCCCTTTAGCGTCGGTCCGGATGTCGGAGTGCCGCGCAGGTCGTCGCCGTGACACTCCACACAGCCCGCCTCGACGTAGATCTCGTGGCTTTCGCTGCTGCACGCAGCGACAGGCAGAAGCGCCGCGGCGAGGAAGATCGTTTTGGTTCGAAAGCGTTTCAGGGGTCGCATGGATGTCGGTTTCCAGGGTGTCGCACGCCCGTCGGCCAGGCTACTGCCGGCCCGAATGTAGGTCTGAAACGTGTTACCCGCGAGTGGTGGATTCCGCGTGCGCCGTTCGCAGGCGAAGCTATATTCCGTGCTGACCTCAAACGGAGCTGAACATTGTGAACAACCTGGCAGCTGATGCCGGCCGCGTTGCCAAATCTCATCGATTCGGCAGAGCAGTCCTGGCAATCTCCGCATTCATTTTCTCGGTCCCTCCCGCGGCCTCCGCCCAGACCGTGGATTGGGATCGGATCGACGGCAAGATCGAGGCGATGCTCGCCGACTGGACGGCCCCCGGAGTGGCCGTAGCCGTCGTGCAGGACGATTCGATCGTATTTGCTCGCGGATATGGCGTCCGGACCCTCGGCGAGCCCGGTCCCGTGGGGCCCGAAACGCGCTTCGCCGTCGCGTCGAACACGAAGGCGTTCACAGCGGCGTTGCTCGTGCAGCTGCAGGAAGAGGGAAAGCTGTCGGGTGACGACCGGGTCATCGACCACCTGCCGGAATTCCGCATGCACGACGCGTGGATCACCCGGGAGATCCAGATTCAGGATCTCCTGACCCACCGGAACGGTCTGCCCACGTTCGGCGGCGATCACCTGTGGATCGGTCAGAATCTGCCACGCGACGAGGTCGTGCGTAGGATCCGCTGGCTCGAGCCGGCGGGCGATTTCCGGGCATCGTTTCATTACCAGAACCTGATGTATCTCGTCGCCGGCCAGGTCGCGGCGGCGGCTTCCGGACAGAACTGGGATCAGCTGATGCAGGAGCGCATCCTCGGCCCGCTGGGGATGACCGGCAGCAGTACGACACTGGCTGCGCTCCGGGGAATCGAGGATGTCGCATCGGCGCACGAGAGAGTGGGCAGCGAACTCATGCCGGTGGACTACGACGATGTGCGCGGAGTGGCGCCGGCTGCCGCACTCAACTCGAACGTGCTGGATATGGCGCAATGGATGCGCGCGAACCTGAACGGGGGAGAGGTGGACGGGACCCGCATCTTCTCGGAAAGAGCCGCACGCGCGATGCAGTCGGTCCAGTATCCGCTTGGCGTTTCGCCGTGGGCCGAGGCCAACCTCGGCCAGCGGTTCAATGGATACGGGTTCGGCTGGTTCATCGGGGAGTACAGGGGACGAAAGGTCGTGACCCACAGCGGCGGACTCACCGGGATGATCTCTCTGCAGACGTTGCTCCCGGAGGAAGGCATCGGTGTCGTGGTTCTGACCAACTACGCTCCGTCGGCCCCCACGCGTGCCATCACGTACACGGTGCTCGACGCGCTGCTCGGCGAGCCGGAGCGTGACTGGAACTCCGTGTATCTCGGGTTCGTCGAACAGGGTGAACAGCGCCGTGCGCGCACGGAGACCGAACTCCAGGACAGTCGGATCCGGGACACGACGCCGTCGCTGGATCTCGAAGCCTACACCGGATCGTATGAGGATGAGCTGTCCGGACCGGCCGAGGTGCGGATGGAGGACGGGCACCTGGTGTTCGACTACAACCCGAGGCACCTGGGTGATCTCGAGCACTGGAATCACGACGTGTTCCGGGTTCACTGGCGTCACCCGATCTTCGACATGGAACCGATGACATTCCTGAAGTTCTCGCTCGGGCAGAATGGGCAGGTGGAGGCACTGACAGTGACGTTCTACGATCCGATCCGGTTCGATCGCGTCGAGTAGCAATCCGCAACGTTGTCTGGCGTCCGGGCGCCCACCCGGGCGCCCGGCGGCAATTGCTTGTCGCAGCATCGTTCTCACAAACGGTTAATCTGTAAGATGTTACAATTGCATATAGCAGAATCAACAGATCCGGTACCGGTCTTGCTCTTTCCGCCCGAGTCCAATCTCGTCCGCGCCGATCGCGGGCGGAAAATCCTTTGAGACGAGGGACTCGAAATGAGGAAGACACTGGTCGCCGCAGCCGTCATGCTGTGCCTGATGGGAGTCGAAACGGCTTCTGCGCAGGGCTTTCGCTGGGGACCCGAGGTCAGCCTCGGGACGGATACCGATCTGGGGCTCGGCGCCCGCGCGGAATTCGATTTCAGCGGATCTGCGTTGACGATTATTGCCTCGTTCGATTATTACTTTCCGGACGGTCCGGCCGAGTATTGGGAGATCAACGCGAACCTGATTTACAACTTCGATATCCCGAGTGCCCCGACCGTAACGCCCTATGCAGGCGGTGGTCTGAATATTGGACACAGGTCCGGGGATGGGCCGGATGACGACAGAAGAAGTGACACCGATCCGGGCCTGAACCTGCTTGGCGGTACCCGCTTCGATGCCGGATCGATCATGCCCTTTGTCGAGATCAAGTTCACGATCGAGGGGGTGGAACAGTTCGTGGTTACGGGTGGCATTCTGTTCTAAAAGGACCGGGGATGAGCGAAGCAGATCGAATCACGCCGGAACTGTTCACTTTCCTCGAAGATCTGCGCGACAACAACGAGCGGGCCTGGTTCGAGAGTAACCGGGCCCGCTACGAGCGAGACGTACGGGAGCCCCTCCTGGAATTCACGGCCGCGCTCCAGGAGCCATTAGCAGCGATCAGCCCTTCAATCCTGGCGATTCCTAAGAAGCAGGGCGGCTCGCTGTTTCGTATTCACCGCGACATCAGATTCTCGAAGGACAAGAGTCCATACAAGACCTGGGCGGCACTGCAATTCCGCCACGAAGCGGCGAAGAACGTGCACGCTCCCGGCTTCTACCTCCACTTCGAACCTGGAAAGGTGCTGGCCGCAGCAGGGATCTGGCGACCAGCGAAGCCGGAGCTCGATGCTGTCCGACAGGCGATGGACGAAGATCCCGATGGTTGGACGGGAGTGCGCGGCGCGGTCGAAGCCGCCGGCTGGAAGTTCGGCGGCGAGTCGCTGAAGCGCGTACCGCGGGAATACGAGTCCGAGCACCCCCTGGCCGACGAACTGAAGCTGAAGGACTACATCGTGTCGGTTCCCCTGACCGAGAAACAGGTCTGTAGTCCGGGGTTTCTGGACGAATATGTCGATTTGTGTCGCGCCGCCGCTCCGCTTCCAGCCTACCTGTGCGGCGTGCTGGGGCTCGCCTGGTAGGAATTCAGAACGGGAATCCAGCCCCATCCGTCGATTGACCGCCACATCGGTCAGCCGTGTCTTGCTGTTCGGATTATGGACTCGAGCTGAAACAGGTAGCTGGCGAACGCTGCACGGCCCTTTGTCGACAGCCGGTACTCGGTGCGGGGAATCCGCCTGTCGAATCGCTTGTGACACTCGAGGTAACCCGCGTCCTCGAGCTTTCGTGCATGTACGCTGAGGTTGCCGTCGGTGACCCCCAGCGCGTCGCGAAGCTCGATGAACGACAGACGATCGGCAGCCGCGAGCGCGCTCAGGATACCCAGACGGACCCGCTCATGGATCAGTGAATCGAGCCGGACGGCCCTGGCGGCAGCTTCGGTCGCCGGTCGCTTGTCTCCAGCCGTCAATCGATCCTCCAGGTCTCATAGCCTTCAATACTTGATAATCGGGTTCGATTCCAGATATGTCAAGTACTTTGTGATACAAAGAAACATGGGGAATGTGTTCTCCCACCAACACATAGGCGCAAGCTCGCTAATCCAGGTGCAGATTGATGATCGGGAGCCAGCGGGCCAGCCCGTGGTTGTTTCCCGCGTAGTTGAGCAGCCCGAACTGCACGCCATGCAGTTCCTCGGCCTGGTTGAACAGTCCAATCGAAAGTCCGCGCTGGACGTGCCTGATGCGCGTCCAGCCGGCAACGCTGACACCGCTGAGGTCCCGGGTATCAACCTTCAACAGGGCCGCCCCGATGCCCCGGACGGCCCGATCGGAAACGACTCCCCGACCGTCAGGCCGACCATATCGCCTTCGGCCACCGCTCCGAGGCCGGTAACGGTGATCCCGCGCAACTCGCTCTCCGTTACCACTCCCAGCAGGGCTGCGTTGAGGCCATGAATCCCTCGTTCCGCTACGAGCCCGAGGCCCGCGAGGTTGATTCCCGCCACGGTTCCCTCCGACACGACTCCAAGCCCGGCGACGTTGATTCCCAGAGCCCCGCCTTCCGTAACGAGCCCCAGGCCGGCGACTGACAGCCCATCGGCTCTCCCTTCGGTCACGATCCCCAGCAAGCCAGCGTTAACTCCAGTAACCGAACCGTCCGCGACTATGCCAAGTCCTCCGATGGTCACGCCGTATGCAGCCCGTTCCGGCAGCACACCGAGGAGCCCGATCGACATGCCGCGCAGGAACCCGGCTCGCGGGCCCAATCCGAGGGCCAGCCCGTTTACCGAACCGCCGACGTGATCTCCGGGTTTCCAGAGGGTGAAATTCACGCCATCGACGCGCTCGAGGTACCGATCGCGCCAGTTGAGTCTCAGGCCGGTCCAGCGCGGGGCGCTGCCAAAGCTGATTCCGACCCCGGAGATGCCCAGGTCGAGGCTCGACCCGCCACCGGAGCCTGAAGTCTGCTGCGAATTCTGGGCGTAAGCGGTGCGGATCAGGCCGGTGGGCAGGCCGATGACGAACAGGGCGGTGAACGCGAGAAACGATCGGACGCAGCGCACGAAGCTCTCTCCGTTCCGGGATCAGCGGCTACCTGCGAATCCGGCTGTCTCTACGCGTTCTGCGCGGGCGGAGTTTCGCATGTTCGTGCGGCGCGCAAAATGCAGGAATTTCCGTTTTGGCCGTGTCTCGCATGTCCGATTCAGTCCAGTGAGATCAGAAGATGACGTACATTCCGACATCGACCTCAGGCACCCGTTCAACCCAGAATGCCAGCCATCGCGCCCTCGATCTGAGCGAGCGGATCAGCCAGGTAATCGTAGACTATCAGCGGAGTTTTCCGGACACGCGCCCCGCAGACGTGCAACACGCGATGCGGCTCGCCTGGGGAAGCACGCTGGATACGAACCGTCAACGTCGACTGGTGATCACCCTGCTGATCGGTCTGTTCCTGTTCCTGCTTACCCTGGGACTATTCGTCCTCGGGGCCTGACTACCCTACGGACATCTCGACTCATTCGGACCCCGGCCACCGAACCGTCCCATCAGGCTCGAAGGTGAGCCCCGCATCCTGCAGGTCAGCGGCGGTGAGCTCCGAAATCAGCGCCAGCGCACCATCAGCCGGGTCCAGCGTTGGCCCCCCCCGACCAGCCTGCCGGGCGCTGCGAATGCGGGCGGAGCGAAGACTTCCGTCGGGCGCCAGCACGAGATCGACGACCGGGGCGAGACCGTTCGGACCTTGCAGATTGAATCTCCCATAGGTCCAGAAATTCCCCAGGCTGTAGGCTATGAACCGGTTTTCGTATACCTCGATGGCCCGTGGGACGTGGGGGCCGTGCCCGATCACGACATCGGCTCCGGCGTTCACCACTGCATGCGCGAATGCGTACACGTCGCCCCGATTCTCTCCGTGGAACGTCTCTTCCTCCTTCGGCAACGCCGTGTATTTGGATCCTTCAGCTCCTCCGTGAAAGGAAACGAGAATCACATCGTTATCGGCGGCCAGCGAGCGTACCGTTCGCAATGCGGCGTCGAGGTCGTTGAGATTCATAGTGCCGCGGTTGGGAGCGAAGGCGGCAACTCCCACCGTGACGCCTGAATCCAGGGTGAGCGTTGCGGTCCTCGCATGGGAGACGTCCAGGCCGGCATATGCGATGTCATGGCGGGCGAGCGCTGCCATCGTCGCCTCGCGCCCCTCGGGACCCCAATCTCCGCTGTGGTTGTTGGCCAGGGCCATGATCGTAAACCCGGCCTCGGCCAGGAGCCCGGCGTAGCGCTCGGGGCCACGAAACACGTAGCACAGCTTCGGGTCACGGCAGGACTTTGAGGGGGGCACATCCTCGTCCCACAACACGCCCTCCATATTCCCGAACACCACGTCCCCTGAGCGAAGGAGATCGACCAGGTCTCTTCCGAGCACCTCCTCGGGCCCCGCATCGCCCGACAGGCGGGGGTCGAGATATCCGGAGTCGGGAAATTCGGTGCCAGGCATCACGTCGCCGACCGCGATCAGCCGGAACTCTGCCGCTGGTGCAGAGGTCTCTGCCGCCGGGTCGGCCGAGGCAGCCGGGTCGGCCGAGGCAGCCGGGTCCTGGGAAAACGCCGAAGCGGGCCAGGCGATCGCAATAATCAGCGGCAATGTCGCACAATACGCAGTGCGGCACACGCGTCGTCGGATGACTTTTCGGGCTGGGGGCATCAGCTGAATCTCCAGAAGTTGGTTCGGTCGAAGATGTCCGCGGGAACTGAACGTCGGCAAGGCGGGGTTAGCGTCGGGCCGGACCCATGGTAAGATTGCCGGGTTCGACCTGCGGGCTCCACTTGCCCGGTCTAAGGACCGCACCAGTCACGGGAATCGAAATCGAGGAACGCATTGCAACGGAATCAGAGATCACGAAGATCACCCGGCCGTCGGACCGTCCGGGCGGGAATGCTGTGCATCGCGGGACTCGGTCTCGCTTGTTCGTCCGGTTCGCAGTCTGAAGTCCGGCCCCTGGTGCCGGCGGTCGCGCCGGGCGGCACACCGGTATACCGCCCCGGATCGTTCGTCTGGTTCGACCTGCTGGTCGACAATGTCGAGGCCGTCCGGTCATTCTACGCTGAGCTGTTCGGCTGGACCCTCGAGGCGACCGATGGATCCGGTCACGAGGGACAGGTGATCGGCGGCCTGGCGGTTGCGGACGAGGCCGATACCGCCGACCACCGCGCGGTCTGGCTGAGTTCCGTCTCCGTGGCCGACGTGGACGGGGTCACAGCTGCCGCCGTGGCTTCCGGGGGTTCCCTGATCCTCGAGCCCCGAGAGCTCCCAAATCGGGGAAGATACTCGGTGATCGCAGACCCTCAGGGTGCAGCGGTCGTGCTGCTCCGATCCTCCACAGGGGACGGAATTCGGCGAGCACCCGAGGCCAGGCAGCCTGGCGAGTGGCTGTGGATCGAACTGTGGACGACCGATCTGAGCGGGGCGCGCGAGTTCTACACGGAGCTGCTCGACTATGGGGTCGAGGTCCGGAAATCGCGCAGCGCAGATGAAGGCGAATCGGCATCCTCGAGCGCAGAGGAAGACGAATCTTC
>JBDGUY010000159.1:0-4803 GCA_039585935.1 Gemmatimonadota bacterium | reverse complement strand
GGCGATCGCCACCTCCATGCCCTCCGGCGCCGACCAGTGTTTCAGGTGCTCCGGCTGCGTCCAGGCGGCGAATACGGCTTCCGGCGTGGCCTTGATGGTCCTGACCAATGTCAGTGTACCTGCGGTTCCGGTCGTCATCATCATTCTTCCACCTCGGGGTTCGGCGCCTCCAGGTATCGGCTGAGCGCGTCGAGCCGTCCCTCCCAGAAGTCGCGGTAATCGTCGACCCAATCGGCTGCCTGCTTCAATGGCTCCGCGTCGAGCGCACAGCGGCTGATCCGGCCCTCCGGCGTTCGCCGCACGAGTCCTGCCCGCTCCAGCACCCTCAAGTGTTTGGAGATCGCCGGGCGGGAGATCTCGAACGGGTGGGCCAGCTCTCCCACCGTACAGTCGCCATCCGCGAGCATTTCGAGGATCGCGCGACGTGTACCGTCGGAAAGGGCTCCAAATACCGAATCGAGCTGCCGATCATTGGTAACCATATGGTTACCATATTGGAAAGGGACGACGGGTGTCAAGCACGCATGGCGGCTGGCGCTTGCGTCCGCCCCGTGACGGTGGCTTCACTACGCCGCATAGTATCCCGATGGTATGCTGCTACGATGAGCGGAGGATCCAACGCCGTGGGAACGCCATGATATCCATGAGAACCACATGATCAACAGCCCGGGATCCCGGTTTCGGAGCGCGGCGCTGCTCGTGTTGCTGCTGGCCGCCTGCGATTCGAGGAGCGGGGAAGAGATGGAGCTCTCGTGGGCCGGCGTGCCTGACCGTCCCTGGGCGGGGCCTGCACTGTGGACAAACCGGCTGCAGGATTGGGAAGTCCGGGCTGGGCGCCTCGAGGTGTCCGTCGGACAGCCCATGCGAACCGCCCACATCCTCACTGCCCGGACGAATCTCGACCGGGGAGGGCTCGAGGTCGTCGTCGAACTCGGGATCGAGGGCGCCCTGGCTGGAACGGCGGGAGCAGGGATCCTGCTGGGCGCAGGAGGTCCTGACCTCGACTGGCGGAAGGCAGCGCTGATCCATCACAGCCCCGGTGCGGGCGGCGGGTTGTTCGCCGGCATCGACCATGATGGACGACTGTTCGTCCGGGACTTTTCGGACCGGAATCAATCACTGGCACAGACCGAACGAGTGCTCGCGAAGGTGGATTCGGTCGAACTCTCGATCCGCATCGTTCCGGACGCGGGTGGCGCCATCCTGGAACTCACCGCCTCACCGTCCGAGACCGGGGCGGATTCGGTGATCCTTCAGGCCGGACCATTTGAAAGCGTCCGCCTGACGGGCGGGCTCGCGTTGGTCGCTGATGCGCCAGACTCCGAAGCAGGGACAGTCTGGTTCTCGCGCTTGCAGGCGAGCGGCCGCGGATTCGAGCACTCCCCGGAGCGAACGCTCGGTCCGGTGCTGGGTGCCCAGCACACTCTGAGTCGCGGGGTTTTGACCCTTACCGCGCAGCTGTTTCCCGTAGGCGGGGGGGTCGACCTGGCGGATCCAGCGACTGCCGGCGTGGTTCAACTCGATGTCAGATCGGAGGCGGGGGGTTGGTACACGCTGGGCCTCGCACCCGTGGTCGTACCGGGATACACGGCGACGTTCCGGGTGGAAGGCTGGCCGGTCGAGCAGGATGTGCCCTATCGCCTGGGCTTGCTCCCGGCGGATGCAGTCGCCGCACAGGACACAGGAACCTGGTTCGAGGGCCGGGTCCGTGCGGACCCGAGCGGTGAAGACGAGATCGTCGTCGCCGCGTTTACCGGAAACCACAACGTTGCCATGCCCGGGGTGGATCGGGGTGAATTCGACTGGATGCGCGGCGTTTGGTTCCCCCACGCCGATATCGTGAACGCGGTCCGGGCGCACGACCCGGACCTCTTGTTCTTCAGCGGCGACCAGGTCTACGAAGGAGCGAGCCCGACGAGCGCGGACCTCGACCGTCCGTACCTCGACTACCTGTACAAGTGGTACCTGTGGATGTGGGCTTTCCGGGACCTGACGGCGGAGATCCCGGCAATCACGATTCCGGACGACCACGATGTGTTTCATGGAAACGTGTGGGGGGCCGGAGGCAGGGCGACCCCCCCCGGGCTGACGGGCGCCGCCGCGCAGGACGCGGGAGGCTACAAGCTTCCGCCGGCGTGGGTGAACATGGTCCAGCGGACGCAGACGTCTCACCTTCCTCTGCCATTCGACCCGGCACCCGCCGAACAGGAAATCGGCGTCTACTACACGGATGTCCTGTATGGCGGGGTGAGCTTCGCGGTGATAGAGGACCGCAAGTTCAAGTCAGCCCCGGCAGGGTTTCTCCCGGATGCGGACATATGGAATGGTTGGGCTCGGGACTCTGCGTGGGACGCCCGGATGCACGGTGACTCTCCGGGGGCGGATCTCCTGGGAGAGCGACAGGAGCGCTTCCTGGAGGAGTGGGCGGCCGATTGGAGCGACGGCACGTGGATGAAGGTCCTTCTGTCGCAGACGATCTTCGCCAACATCGCCACGATTCCCGCGGATGCGATGACAGGCTCCGTGATTCCCGGACTTCCGATCCCGCAGCCTGGAGAGTGGGTTGAGGGGGACAAACAAGCGGCCGACATGGACTCCAACGGCTGGCCGAGATCCGGACGAAACAGGGCCCTGCGCGCGATCCGCAAGGGATTCGCCGTGCACCTGGCCGGCGACCAGCACCTGGCGAGCACGATCCGCTACGGCATCGATCACTTCGGAGATGCAGGCTACGCATTGTGCGTTCCCTCCGTCGCAAACTTCTGGCCTCGTCGCTGGTATCCGCCGAGCGGAGGTCCGGACCGGTCCGACGGTCTCGCTCCGGGGACCGGCGACTTTCTGGACGGGTTCGGGAATCGAATGACAGTTCTGGCTGTGTCGAACCCGGCTCGTTGGGGACGGGAGCCGGCGACGCTGCACGACCGGGCGCCCGGCTATGGGATCGCCACGTTCAGCCGTACGTCCCGCGAAGTGTCGCTCGCAGCCTGGCCCCGCTGGGCGAATCCGGGTGCGGGAGATCAGCCCTATCCCGGGTGGCCGGTACGATTCGAACAGCTGGACGGCTACGGCCGCGAGCCATGGGGCTTTCTGCCGACGCTGCTCGTTCAGGAAACCGTAGATCCGGTCGTCCAGGTCCAGGCGGCGGATGGTGAAATCGTCTACACGCTTCGCATCAGGGGAGACCGCTTCACTCCCCGCGTCTTCGAGCCTGGAGTGTACACGATCCGGGTGATCGAGACGGGTACCGAATCGCTGCTGCTGCTTCCCGGCCTGGAAGCCATGCAGGATTCGACACGAACGATCGAGGTCGAATTTCCCTGAGGCGGGTCATCGGCCGTTCATCCGGGCGGGCTGTCCAAAACTGCTCCGGAAATCAGCCCGGCAGGTGTATCTGGCCCGAGATCTCCAGGCCCAACGGGAGCGAGCGCTGCGCCCGGCGACTGATCAGGATCAGGGGAACGTCGATCTGGCGAGCGATCATGATCGGCAGTCGGCCGATCCGAGAACTCCCGCGACCGCGTCGGTGGGTTCCCATCACGATGAGATCCGACTCGGCGGCCCGGCGAATGATCATCCCCTGGGGATCATCCGCACGTTCAACAACGACCTGGTGCGGCCCGGGCACCTCATCTCGCGCCAGCTGCCTGAGGTCGCGATCCGCGCGCGCTGCATCTTCGCCAGAGGCATCGCTCGGGATGGTGTGAAAATATGTAATTTCCCGGGCCCCCGTCCGGATCAGGCTCGACAGGAACCGGGCTCGCAGGTGACTCTGGTCGCGTCCGCCGCCGATCGGTACGAGCACCCGGCTTACATCCTCGAGACTCCAACGGCGTGGTGCCCGGAGGATCACGGTATCCACCTCCAACTGCTCCAGGAGGGACTCCGTTCTCGCTTCCACGGCCTCCCCACTGAGATCCGGCAGTCCGAGCAAGACCGTCTCGCAACCGTGAGTTCGGGCCACACGCGCAATCTCGCGTAAGGAGTCGGGCGCGATGGTAAACAGAGTCTCAGCGATCAGTCCGCGTTCGAAACTCCGCCTGAGGGACTCGTCGAGGATCTCCGGTGCGCCCCGCAACAGGGAACCATCGGCCGGAGGCATACCGTCAGGGGCGCGGACGACCGAGAGAAGCAGGACTCGCCCGGACCCGGGGGTCCGCAGAGTTGCGGCTACATCCACGAGACTGGCGGCGCTGTCCGGGTTCGCGATCGGCACCAAAACCAATGGACTACGACCTCGCAGCCGCGCGAGATCCGGGTCCGTCGCCTCTGCGGACGCGTCGGCGAGGCTGGCGCCGGGGGCGAACACGGTGAGATAGAGAACGCCGCCTACGACGAGCCACCAGCCGATCACGGTTCCCGCTTCGGGTACCGCCATTGCCTGAAAAGCGGCCAGCCCGAGGCACAGGGCGGCCCCGATCAGGGGCAGCACGACGGATCTCTCCTCGGCTGAACGGCGATTCGCCAGCACAGCGGCCCAGTGCACGATCGCGAAGGCTATGAGAAAGATGAGGCTGGAAGCGGCTCCGGCGGCGGCCACGTTGCCGACCGCGATGACGATTCCGGCCAACATCACCGCCGTCAGCCCCACGGCTATCGCCGGTGAGCCGCTCGATGCGCGTACCTCTCCGACCCGGCGCGGCATGGTGCGGTCCTTCGCCATGGCGAACGCAACGCGGGAGGCGCCGACCATGTTCGCGCGCAGGGCTGACAGCATCGACAGGACACCCGCACCGATGACCAGCCAGTAGCCAGGCGTGCCGAGATACCGTTCCACGGCCTCGGCCACGAATCCCTCGGGATTCG
>JBDGUY010000158.1:0-5066 GCA_039585935.1 Gemmatimonadota bacterium | reverse complement strand
AGCAGGACGAGCGTGGCGCCGAGGAGGGCGAACTCCACCAGGGTGTACCCCACCCTCACTGCAGTCATCGACATGAAGGAGAACGGCACTCCAAGCACGGCGAACAGGGGTGAGTAGTAGCCGTCCACGAGCGTCCGCTCGGGTGTGTAGATTCCCTCCAATTGCCGGAGAGCCGTCTTCGTCCACGCCTCGTGGTAGACCACCACGTCGATCGGCCAATCCATCGCCTGGAACACACAGACGATCCCCCCCTGATCGGTCCAGTCGACCGGAAGTTCGAGGATCGTCGCCTGCAGCCGCTCCGCCCGGCCGATCATCTCCAGATCGAACGACCAGCCCCGATCCTCCAGCCGCTGCACGACGGCATCTGAGAACTCCTCGTGCCAGGCCTTGAAGCCGCACTGCGTGTCGGTAAACGCGGAGCGGTGGAAGTGGGCCATGACGAAGCTGAACAGCCGGCCCGCCGCACGCCGCGCCCAGGGCTGCGGTCGCACCAGACTGGACCAGGGTGTGTGACGGCTTCCGATGACAAGATCGGCTTCGCAGTCCCGGAACAGATGCGGGATCTCCTCGAGGGCCGGAAGGGGAGTTGCGAGGTCGCAGTCGGTGAAGACCCGGATCGGTGCGCGTGCGACAGCGTCGCCGGCGATGACTGCCGCGCCCTTGCCCTCGTTCATGGGCAGTGCCACGACTCGCGTGTGTCGGGCCCCGGTCGCGTAGGCCTCGAGCATCCCGAGCGTACCGTCGGACGACCCGTCGTCTACGAAGATCCACTCGAGGTCGTCGGCGCCGAAACAAGCGGATCGGGACACGAACTCGCGGATACTTGCCAGCGTCTCGGTCAGCCGGCTCGCTTCGTTGTAACACGGGACGATCACCGAGAGCGCATAGTTCACGAACGTTCGATCACTCCCAGCAGGTTGGCTGCAGATCCGCGTTCAGCGTCTACATTGGAGACTGCTGGAATAGCGAGTGCTGCGCCAGCGGCGTTACCCGCGCCCCCGCCGAAAACCCCCGAAGCACGATCGGGCCTGACCATCGGTCGCTGCCGGACTCCGAATCTGCGGGCTCACGGCTCACGACCACCATGAGTTGATTCCACACGGTCGTACCCACGACCTCGCGGCCAGGCTCGATCGGCCCGAGGTCGGTGGTGCGGTCCAGTTCGGGCGTCGTCAGCCACACCCGGTACTCCGCGTCGGCTGACTCCGCCAGGCCTGATATCACGACCTTGACCTCGTACTGGACTCGTCCATCCCGGTCAACGGAGACTCCGAACGGAGACCAAGGCTGCGTCAGGTAAACCATCCCTGAGGCACCATCGTTTCCCATGGTCGGAAACAGCGGAAAACGGTCCGGGAACGGCGCCGGGAGACCCGGATGGCTCCCGGCCAGAGGGGCCCACGCGAGGGCTGCGCTCAGCACCAGAGACAGCATCATCAGGGAATCAGTCCCTGCGGTCCGTGATCCCAGTCCTGCACACTGGAGATGTTCGGCATCCCGTAGTCCGACCCGTGCCAGCCGTCGAAGCCATCCATCTTCATCAGCCACAGTCCGGATACCATGTCGCTCGCCACGATCAGTCCATCATAATTGCGCACGTCGATGCCGAACGCACCGTTGAAGTCGCTCTCCCCGACCGGGTTCCCGGACGAGAGTCCCAGGTCAAGCGCGAGGCCTGATTCTTCCGGGCCATCGTAGGTGTCGTAGTAGGCCACTCCGACCGGGTTCTCGGGGTCGCTGATATCGAAGACGTCGATCCCGTCCTTGTACGAAGACACGAACACGTAGGGATATCGCATTTCGTTGTTGTGGGAGAGCGCCTTGTAGTTCCGCGTCCACGCGCTGACCTCGGAGGTGATCCGATCCACGTCCCCGTGAATTCCCTGTCCGAGGTCGTAGACGCGCAGCGGCGAATACCTGTACTCGGTCTGGCCGACGCCGTATTTGGCATCCGGCGTCGCGGTCAGCGTATGCGCCAGAGTCACCCCCATCACGCCGACGATCGAGGTGATCAGCTCTGGATTCTCGAGGTCGGTGATGTCGTAAATGTAGTAACCGTCGAGGCCCGATCCGTACAGGATGTCGCGGCCGGATTCCGGTTCCCACGCAAGGTAGAAGTCGTGATATCCGACCATCGATCCGAACGGCGAGTCCATCGCCGTCGAAGGCCACGGAACCTGGCCGATAAGGCCCTGGTCCTCGTCGCCGTCGAGAAATGCGGAAAGGTCGTACAGATTCGCGTGCGGACCACTCGTGGTCGCGACCATGATCGGCTTTCCGGACGAATGCTTGTAAGCCCAGATGTTGTGAAAGCCCGAGGGGGTGTCAGTCGCGCGGATGCGGCCGACTTCCATCACGGTCGAGGCGTCGGGCAACCCGGTGACGTCGAATACGACGGCGCCGAGATCCGTGTCGGGGCCGCCGAAGAACTGGAGCGACTGGATCACGTAATACCGTCCGTCGTGTTTGAAGTACTTCGTGTCCATGCCGCCGAGACCGATGTGCAGCTCTGGGTCCTCGATACGCCACTGGTACAGCAGCTCCGGATTCGCCGGATCCTCGATCGAGACGATGTCCATCCCCTTCGTGGGACCGAGCACCCGGGCCAGGTAGGCGTACGGCCGCCCGGGCTCCTGTTCGAGTTCGATGTCCGTGTAGCTGATCTCGAGGCCGTCGTCCGAATGGAACCGGCCGATGACTTCCATGTTGTCGGTGCCGGGCTCGCCGCCGTCCTGCGCGTAAAGCGCTGGCGTAAAGCCCAGCAACGAGAGTGCCGCGAAGGCAGCGATCCCGATCCGTTCGAACGACTTCGAGCTCATTCTCTTCCTCCTCATTGGACGGCGAACGCCATCATCATCCCGGCCTCCAGGTGCTCTGCGATGTGGCAATGCAGCATCCACTGACCGGGGTTCGTCACTTCGAGCAGAATGTCGACGGTCGCTCCCACCGGGAGCAGCGCCGTGTCCTTCCAGGCCAGGTTCTCGTTCGGTACGCCATCGCGGGACAGTACCAGGAATCGCTGCCCGTGCAGGTGAACCGGGTGATTCATCGGGTGGAACGCATCAGGGTCGTTGCGCAGCCGGATCTTCACTACGTCTCCGACTTGGAATTTCCAGTCGATGTCCATGTTCTCCGCACCCGTCTCCGCGTCGCGAAGAACCCAGCGCACCTCGTTCGAAGTGGACAGCCAGTTCATGTGCGACATCACGTCCGTGAACTCGACAGGCGAGCGGTAGGTCGTGTCGATCGCGATGAACTGCATCACCTGCACGGGAAGGTCCGAGATCTCCACAGTGAGCAGGAGCTCGCGGTCCACCGGCGCTTCCAGGTAGTCCCGGTACGGTTCCACCTCTCGTCGCACTTCCTCGATTACATGCAGTGCGCGGAAGGACTCACCCCGGTCCGGAACAGCAGATTCGTCGGACACGCGCACGGCTCCGAGCGTATCCACGGCGGAGAAGAATCTGCCCTGCATGTGGTTCAGCGCCGTGATCCGGTTGGAGATCACGTATTCGCCGGGACTCTCGAACATCACCTCGACCACGTATCGCTGCGCGGGCGCAATCGCCACGCTGCTCACGAACATCTCCTTCTCGAACCGCCCGATGTCCGCTCCCACGAGCTTCATCGGCGCGCCGCCGAAAGAGAGGTTGAATGTCCGCGTGTTGGAGACGTTTGTGAGGTGGAAGCGGATGACCTCTCCCGCCTTCGCGTCCAGATCGTAGCGCGTCTCTCCGTTGACCAGAAGCACGTTTCCGAACCGGCCCATGATCGAGAAGTTCGCGGCCTCGCGGCCGAATGGGACGAGATCTTTGCCCTCGATCAGGATGTCATCCAGCGTCACGACTTCTTCCCGGTGCACGGGGTCCTCGTACGGTTCCCGGTCCGGGTGGACGAGCATGTTTCCGTACAGGCCGAGATCCTGCTGGATGTCCTCGCGCACGTGCGGGTGGTACCAGAATATGCCGGCATCGGGGAAGCGGATCGTGTAGTGGAACGTTTCACCCGGCTGCACCGGGTCCTGCGTAAGACCGGGCACTCCATCGAACTGGTTGTCCAGCCGCAGCCCGTGCCAGTGAACGGTGGTCTCCATGTCGATCCGGTTGGTGAAGCGTACGTGGATCTCCGCTCCCTTCTCGACCCGGATCAGGGGCCCGGGGATCTGCTGATTGAACGCGTACATCACGAAGGTCTGACCGGCCACCATCTTCCGCACCAGCGTGGCCTCGAGGTCCAGCGTGTCCCCGCTGGCCAGGTCCGCGATTCGTCGGGGTCCAGCCATGGGAAGCGTTGCAGGGTCGATGCCCTCGCCTGGCAGAAAATCCGTGACCGACGGCCGGGCGCGCTTCACCCCCGGCAGCATGGGATTCCTGATCATGGGCATGATCATGCTCGCCGACGGCATGACCGGAACGTCGCCCTCGGCCTGGTGGTGGGCGTGATCCATCTCCTGGGCCTGTACGCGCGGCGGGCTCGCGAGACCGCCTGACAGGGCGATCAGAATCAACGCTCCGGCAGGGAACAGGTCTGATACGCGGATGTGATTCACAAGCGCCAAACGCGCCCTCGCTTGCCAGAGGTAACGGGGATGTCGGCCTCGGATCCCGACGGTGGCAATGGTAAACGAAGTGGTCGAAAGTGTCTACCTGCACGTCTGGCCGTCGAATCGGATCGCGAGAGAACTCCCGGCCGTATTGCACATGCGACACGGGGGCGTACTGTGCCTCGCTGAGTTCTCGCTGCTCGATTTCCCACGAGGCGCACCACGATACTTCGAGGCACCGATGACGAGATATGCAGTCGCCACCCTGACACTGCTCCTGCTCCTCTCCGCGACAGATGCATGGGCCCAGACCTCCGACATATTCGTTCCGCGCGAGGTCCAATCGGCATACGAGGCCGGCACCCGGAGCGACGACGGACGTCCCGGTCCGGCCTACTGGCAGAACGGCGCCGACTACCGGATGCACATCCGCTTCGATCCTGTGAGCGGCGAGCTGATCGGTAGCGAGACGATCACCTACCGCAACGAGAGTCCGGATTCGCTTCGAAGCCTCGTGCTC
>JBDGUY010000157.1:0-5376 GCA_039585935.1 Gemmatimonadota bacterium | reverse complement strand
CAACGACGCGATCATCAAGGTCGATTTCATCAACCAGAAGCGGGCCGAGGGCGACTCGAAGCGCGACGCGATTCTCGAGGCGGGGCGGCTGCGCCTGCGTCCGATCCTCATGACTACGGTGACCACGGTGCTCGGTCTGCTGCCGCTTGCCGCCGGCTGGGGGGCGGGGGCCGACCTCCGGGCTCCGCTAGCCGTGGCCGTGATCGGCGGGCTGATCTCCGCGACCGTGTTAACGCTTATCGTCGTGCCGGTGGTCTATTCCCTCGTCGTTTCACCGCGCGAGTCGGTCAGCTCGGCCGCTGCGTTCGAGGCGGGTCGGGCGCAATGATCGATCTGTCGATCAATCGGCTGATCGCCACCGCGGCGATCTATATCGCGCTCGTGGCCCTGGGGGCGTACAGCTTTCGGTTGATCCCGGTCGAGCTGCTGCCCGACGTGGACTACCCGAGGCTCACCATCAACGCGTCCTGGGGGGGAGCATCTCCGGAGGCGATGGAGGCGTTCGTCACCTCGCCGCTCGAGTCCACGGCGCAGCAGGTCCGAGGCGTGAGAAAGATCACCTCGACCTCCAGCAGTGATGACCGCGGTACCGGTTCGACGTCGCAAATCGACGTGGAATTCGAGCGCTCGGTCCGCATGGACTTCGCTCGGCTCGATCTCAGCGAGCGGATCTCGGCCTTGCGGGATGAACTCCCGCCCGGTGTGCTGCCGCAGGTACAGCCTTACGTGCCAAGGGAATTCTCGGACGAGGAACAGGCGTTCCTGTCCTACCAGATCCGCGGCCCGTACACGTTCGGGCGCCTGGCGGAACTGGCAGAGGACGAGATTCAGCCGGCCCTGGCAGCGGTGGATGGCGTCGCGTCCGTGACGATTCGGGGCGACGAGCAGCGAGAAGTCTCGATCGAGCTGGACGGGGAGAAGCTGGAATCGCTCGGGCTCAGGCCGAGGGATGTCGAAGCTCGCGTTCGCGAACTCTCGACGTTGCGGGCTCCGGGATCGCTGGTGCTGTCGGGGCGCCAGGTAGCGCTTGCCGTACGGACGCGGGTGGAGAAGGTGTCCGAGCTCGAAGATCTGGTTCTGCTCCAGCGCCCTGAAGGACCGGTCCGGATCCGGGATGTGGGGACCGTGCGCGAGACGACCGCAGATCCGCTGATGTATTACCGGATCGATGGTCTCCCCACGATCTCGCTCATCATCTCGCGGGAGTCAGGGACGAACGCGGTTCGAGTCGCGGAGCAGGTCAAAGCGGAGATCGAGCCGTTGCAGGGCAAGATGCCTCCCGGGGTGGTGATAGAACTGGACGTCGACGAGAGCGAGGAGATCCACAAGCAACTGACGGACCTCCGGCTGCGGGCCATGATGGCGGCCGTGGTGATCCTGCTCGTATTGATGCTGTTCCTCAGATCTCTGGAAGCCGTGCTGGTCGTGTTCGCGACGATCGCGTTCAGCATCCTGATCGCCGTGAACCTGCTGTACGCGGGTGGATTCTCGCTCAACGTTCTCACTCTGGCCGGGCTCGCATGGGGCTTCGGGCTGATCGTCGACAACGGGATCGTCGTGCTCGAGAACGTGGAGCGGCACAGCCACCTCGAATCCGATCCCAAGAAGGCGGCCAGCGCAGGGGCGCACCAGGTCCTGTTGCCCGTGATCGCCGCGACAGCGACGACGGCGATCGTCCTGGTTCCGTTCCTGTTCCTGCAGGGGGAGCTGCGGATCTATTACCTGCCGCTCGCCTGGGCCGTCGCCTTCGCGATCCTCGCCAGCCTGTTCGTCGCCTTCACGTTCGTGCCGACGATGGCGAGTCGCATCCACCACTGGAGGGGACGCGTGGTGGGCGTGCGGCCGGAGGACGATGTCCTCGCGGCCACCGCCAGCGGCGGGGCTCAAGGGTTACGGAGTCGGGAGCCCGTGTATATCAGGATCTATCGCGCGGTCCTGGGATTCGGACTCGATCACCCGTTCATCATCCTCCTGGTGTGTGTCGGGGCTCTCGCAGGCAGCGCCTACCTGTTCGACAAGCACGTGACTCGCGGCGTCAGGTGGGCCTCGTTCTGGGGGCAGCGGACGTACATCGACGTCAACATTCGATTTCCGCGTGGCGCGGGACTCGATCGCACGGACGAACTCGTGCGGTCGTTCGAGGAGAAGATCCGAACGCTGCCGGAGGTAGAGCGCTACGAGTCGATCGTGCTTCCGCAGTACGCCAACATCCGGGTCACGTTTCCCGAAGCGCTCGAGTCCACCCAGGTGCCGGTAGCGATCAAAGAGCAGATGGTTGCCTACAGCTACCAGTTTTCAGGTCCGGAAGTCCGGGTGTACGGGTTCGGCCCGAGCTTCTACGGGGGAGGTGGCTCACCTCCCAATTACTCCCTCAAGATCCTCGGCTACAACTACCTCGAAGTCCAGGCGATCGCCGATGACGTGGCCGAACGGCTCAAGCGGTTCAGTCGAATCCAGGACGTGGACCCGAATGCCAGCGGACGCTGGTTCGATCGCGACAAGGAGTTCGAGTACTTTCTCACTGTAGACCGTGAAGCACTAGGTAGTCATGAGCTTACGGTCGAAGAGCTTCTGGGGTTCGTGAGCGCGAATCTGCCCGGCGATCGCCCCCGATTCCAGGTGATTCGCGTCGCCGGCGAGGAGCTTCCGTTCACCGTGAAGCTGGCTGGATACGAGGATTTCGACTTTCTGGAGATGAGCCAGCTGAGAGTGCCATCGGCAGACGGGGAGGACGTTCGCCTCGCCGATGTAGCGGTGCTCGACAAGCGTGATGTACTGGCGCGAATCCTCCGGGAGGACCAGCAGTACCAGCGGACCGTGGCGTGGGAGTTCCGGGGGCCGCGCAAGCTGGGCGACCTGATCCGGGACGCCGTCGTCGATGCGACGAGTCTGCCTCCCGGGTTCAAGATCGACGCCGAAGACGATTGGCGCTGGACCGACGAGGAGGCGAACCAGGTCTACATAGCCCTCGCCTTCGCGATTCTGCTGATCTATATGGTGACGGCGGGGCTCTTCGAGTCGCTCGCGGCGCCGTTCGTCGTCCTGCTCACGTTGCCCCTGGCCCTGATCGGCGTATTCCTGATCTTTTTCTACACCAACGCGACATTCACCCGCACTGCCTATATCGGCACGATCATGATGGCGGGGATCGTGGTGAACAACGCGATTCTCATCGTCTACCACATCGGGGAGCTCAGGGAGAGCCTCCCCACCCGCGCTGCGATCCTCCAGGGAACGCTCGAGCGCGTGCGCCCCATCCTGATGACCACGTTCACCACGGTCTTCGGGTTGCTACCGCTCGTCCTGTTCGCCGAGTCCCAGGACGAGAACATCTGGAACTCTCTCGCACTCGCGACGATCGGCGGATTGATCTCGAGCACTCTGTTCGTGCTCGTGGCCATCCCGGTCGCGTACCGCTACGTGGTGGCCCGACGCTCCTGAGCCCGGGCCTGCGGAGGCGGTCGGCCCGGTCCGGTCCGACGCCGGTGTGAGAGTCAGACAGGGAGGGCGCATGTGTCTGGACCGTCGTCCGCTCCGGGGGTACCTGGGGCGATCTTCGCAGGTCATTGCTGTACGGGCCGTTGCCTCATGTCTGGTCGCCGTGCTCGCAGCAGCACTCGGCCTGACCGGGTGCCGGGGTGACGCGACCGGGGACCGCGGGCGGACTTCCGGGTCGCCCGGAGACCCGGCGGTCGCTGGAGTGGCCGTGATCCACGCGGCGGACGCCGAAGCGCCCGCCCCGCCGCTCTGGCGACTGGCGAAGTCGTTGTCCGTCGGAGCGCTGGAGGGAGATCTCGCATTTGGCCGGATCGCCGATGTCGCACCTCGGGCCGACGGCGGAATGTGGATCCTAGATGCACAAAACAGGACTGCTTATGGAGTCGACGAGGCGGGCAGCCTCGTGATGCGGATTGGCGGAGAGGGCGAGGGACCGGGGGAGTTGGGGAATCCGACGGGTGTGTTCGAAGCGGAGGATGGCAGGATCGGCCTGGCGGAGAGCTATCCTCCGGCCCTGCACTGGTTCGATCCGCAGGGGTCGTATCTGGAGACGGTGTACACCTCGAGTATCCCGGGCGGGAAGGGCAGTGCGTCGCCGCCCCCCCTCGGCCAATGGATGGTCACGCCGGACGGCGAGGCATTCGTTCACCTGTGGTCGATTCCGATGCCGGGCGCAGGCCCCGATGTGCGGCACTCGCTCCTCCGACTACCGGCGGCCAGCGACGGCAAGCCGGTCGCGGATACGCTCCTGCAGTGGAACGTCGAAGCCGTCTCGCCCGATCCAATGACGGAGTTGAAGTTGCTCCAGGCGCAGCCATTGTGGGCGATCGGAGCGGGACCCGTGATCTGGTGGACGCCGGGAGATCCGTACGAGCTGCGGAGATTCACGTCAGTCGGCGAGCTGGAGCGCATCGTAGAAGTGCCCGGGAACGGCGTCCTGCTCGATCCCGCGCTTCGGTCGAAGATCAAGGCGTACATGCTTCGACTCCAGGCCCCAGGGTCAGGAGGGAATGCGGTCATGGCCGGGCTTCTCGATCGGGCGATCTGGCCGGAGTCACTGCCGCGGGTTGCGCGGCTGTGGGCCTCGATACCCCGGGGGCGAGTATTCGTGGCCCGCTATGATGAGGGGTTGTTCGACGATCCGGAGCCGTGTACGGCGTGGCCAGGGACGAGCTCGACGTCAACTATGCCGTGCGATACCGGTTGCTGGAGCCGGAGTGACTTCGGCTATTCCGCGAAGCTCTGGTCGATCCGCTCGATGAAGTCGAGCGCCGAGAGTTCCTCGAGCACGGTGCGCCAACCGGGCTGGTACGTCTCGCCGATACACAGCATCTGGTCGTCGCTGCAGCCGATCCGGCCGGGAGACGTCGAATACATCTTCACGGAAGGGTCGATGGAGCGGACCTGGGCGACGCTTCCGCTATCGGCCGGAATGCAGAATTCGAACATGACGGAACGAAGGCCGGTCGGAGGGCCGATGAGGCCGGCATCATTCAACTGCTCGATATCGAATGTTACCTTGGTCAACGTCGGGACCTCGGGCTCTGAATTCGGGTTGGCGGGAGGGCCGTCTCCACCGGTGCAGCCGCTCAACGAGATGGAGAAGCAGGCGAATGCTCTCAGAATGGCAATGGTTCTACGCACGGTCAGGCCTCCAGCGGTTCGGTCTGGTCGGCATCGCTGCCGCTTCGCTGGCCGCGTGCGGTGGTGACTCACCTGAATCTCGAGAGTCGGGCGTCGATGTGGCAAGCCTGTCGTCCGTCTCGGCAGACACCGTCGAAGGGCTGCTCGTTGTGGGGACCGACGGCCTCACTCTGCAGCCTTGCGGCTCGGCCGAAGTCGCCTGGGTGGCCGAAGCCCGGGGCGCTGACCTCAGGA
>JBDGUY010000156.1:0-4852 GCA_039585935.1 Gemmatimonadota bacterium | reverse complement strand
GTCGCTGGAGCTGGCGGTGGGACTCGAACCCACAACCTTCGGATTACAAATCCGATGCTCTTTCCGGTTGAGCTACGCCAGCCGAAATCAGATCGCCAACATATCGGCGTGATTAGAACTCGTCAACTATCGGTCATTGCGATCCGGAAGGAGGCGAAACGCGTCAGTCAGAGTCCTCGGCAAGACGCCACCGCGGCCCCGCGGGAGTATCCTCGATCGCGACTCCGCGCTCCAGCAATTCGTCCCGAATGCTGTCTGCCAGCGCGAAGTTCCGCTGCTTTCGGGCCTCTGTCCGAGCGAGCAGCCGCTCATCGACCCAGGACGCGAGATCGTCGTCCGCCGTCCTCTCCTCGGAATCCCGCAGTGCCAGGACCCCGAACACCCTGTCGAAGCTGGCCAGTGCCGGCGCCAGTTCGTGGGCGATTTCGCCTGCATTCGCCGCCGATTCCGCCGCCAGATCCAGCATGGAGTTGCCCTGGCGAACGAGCTCGAAGGTGGCGGCCAGGGCATCCGCTACGTTCAGATCGTCATCCATGGCCTTCTCGAAGGATTCCCGCCATCCCTTGGAGACGCGACCGGCCTCGGCGACCCGGTCTTCCCCAGGATCGTCGGACGCCCTGACGAGGTCGTCTGCACCGCGGGCCTCCGCCTCGCTCAGCCGCCTCGCGAATTCGTACAGCCGATCGACGGACCGCGCGGCTCGATCCAGGCCCTCGAGCGTGAAATTGAGCTGCTGCCTGTGGTGTCCGCTGAGCAGAAGAAATCGGATCGAGGACGGACTGTAGCCCAGCTCGAGCAGCGACGGGACCGTGTAGAAGTTGCCGAGGGACTTGGACATCTTCGCGCCATCGACGAGGAGGTGTGCTGCATGCAGCCAGAACCTGGCGAACTCCTTGCCCGTCGCCGCCTCCGACTGGGCCATCTCGTTGACGTGGTGAGGGAATATGTTGTCCACGCCACCGGTGTGAATGTCGAACGTCTCGCCGAGATACTGCATGGCCATCGCCGAGCACTCGAGATGCCAGCCCGGTCGTCCGGGCCCCCACGGCGAGTCCCAGATCGCCACGTCCGACTCCGAGACCCGCTCGCCGCCCTTCCACAACACGAAGTCTCTCGGATCGTCTTTCGAGTATTCCTCGTCCCCCTCGACACGTGAACCAGCACGAAGGCTCTCCGGATCGAGGTCGATCAGGCGACCGTATCCGGGGAATCGATCGATCGCGAAATACACCGATCCTTCGCGGACGTAAGCGTAGCCTTTCGCCTCGAGCCTCCGGACGAGATCGATCATCTGCTCTACGTGCTCGGTCGCTCTCGGTTTGTACTCCACCTCCTCCAGGCCGAGCGTCAGCCAGTCCTCGAAGAAGGCGGCCTCGACCGGCGCCGTGACCTGTTCGAGCGACTCTCCGCGTTCTACCGCGGCGCGGATCGTACGATCGTCCACGTCGGTGACGTTCATTACTTGAATCACGCGCCATCCCTTCCACTCGAGATAGCGGCGCAGGAGGTCTTCCCACACGAACGAACGGAAGTTGCCGATGTGCGCCTGGTCGTACACGGTCGGACCACACGTGTACATTCGCACCGTGTCCTGCTCGAGCGGCACGAATTCCTCGACCTTCCGGCCGAGAGTGTTATAGAACCGGGGCAACATGCTGATCAGCCCTCTGCTGCTGGCGGTTCATCGGCGGCGGTCGGCGCAACGGTCCGCTCCGCGGGTGGCTCCGCTTCGCCATCCACCGGCCCCGACGATTCCTGTGAAACGGTGTCTTCCTGATCCGGGGCCGGAAACTGCAGATCGTGCCAGGAACGGTACGCCTCGACCGCCTCAGGATGGGATTCCGCCCACTCCCCGGCACACGCTCCTATCTGTCGATCACCGCTATCGACAATGAGTGCCGCCAGGTGGCCATCGAGACGCGCGAACGCCAGCGCGTCCAGCGGACCGAACGGCGGCCCTCCGAACAGGGTTCGGGCAACGATCCAGCCGTCAATAAACGATGAGACGGCTGCGGTTTCCCACTCCACGATCGAATCGCACACAGCGTCCGGATCACGGCTCCGAACGTTGCGCATTCGGATCACCGAGTAGTTTGCGAACGCCCGATCTGCTTCGCGGAGATTTCCGGGGGTGATGACATCGACAACGGAATCACTGAGTACCTCGATCGCGTTCCACGGCCAGGCCGGATCGGGATTCTCTTCCGTCGCGCGATCCCCGTAGCCGATCCCGTACATCACGCGCGGATCCTCCTCCAGATCCCGGCGCAGCGCTCGTGTGGAGTCCAGCATTTCGCGCACCACAGCGGTTTCGACGGTAATCGTGTCCCCAGCCGGAGAGACGACCGTGTACTGGGCCGACAACTGACCGGACATGAGAAGGCCTGCCAGCCCGGCAACCGCTGCAGCACGGCATACCCGCCGGATTGCACGCCGCAGCCAGCGGGCGCGGCTCTGATAAAGGTCGAACGACATGTGATCTCGTTGAGTAGGTCAGAACTGTTCGCGAACCGGCCTTCGGCCCGGGACAGGATAGAACACCGGGCGGCCCCGCGCGATCCGGCGCGGGGAGCCCCGATTCATTCGACCGTGACGCTCTTGGCGAGGTTCCTCGGCATATCTACGTCACAGCCCCTGATGAGGGCGATGTGATATGCCAGGAGTTGCAGCGGGATCACCGTCAGCAACGGCTGAAGCGCATCGATCGTTGCCGGAACGGCGATGACGTGGTCGACTCTACCATCCAGCTCGTGATTCCCCTCCGTGACAATAGCGATTACGCGGCCGCCGCGAGCCTTCACCTCTTCGATGTTGCTCGCGATTTTCGGATACACGGAATCGCTCGGGGCGATGAACACGACCGGCATGTTCTCGTCTATCAGGGCGATCGGCCCGTGCTTCATCTCAGCTGCCGGATAGCCTTCGGCGTGCACGTAGCTGATTTCCTTGAGCTTCAGAGCACCTTCAAGGGCAACGGGGAAGTTGTATCCGCGTCCCAGGTACAGGGCATTCGAATGACGATGATACTCTTCCGCAATCCTGGCGATCTCCGTATCCAGCTCCAGCGCCTTCGCCACAGCGCCAGGCAGGCTCTCCATCGCCGCGACCATGTTCCGGCCATCCAGCAGGGACATCCCCCGCTTCCGGGCCATGAGCAGCGTGAACAACGCCAGCACTGTGAGCTGACCGGTGAACGCCTTGGTCGACGCAACCCCGATCTCGGGACCCGAGTGGATATACACTCCGCCGTCCGACTCTCGAGCGATCGAGGAGCCGACGACGTTCACGATTCCCATCACCGGTGCGCCCTGGCTCTTGGCCTCCCGCATCGCTGCGAGCGTGTCCGCGGTTTCCCCCGACTGGGAAATGGCGATTACCAGCGTATTCTTGGGCACGATTGGTCGTCGGTACCTGAATTCAGAAGCGTATTCGACCTCGACCGGAATCCGGGCGATGTCTTCCAGCATGTATTCTCCGACCAGCGCCGCGTGCCAGCTGGTCCCGCACGCCATGAATACGATCCGTTCGACCTGATCCAGGACCTCGTCGAGGTGACGAAGGCCACCGAGCCGAGCGCTGCCATCATCCTCCAGCAGCCGTCCCCGCATCGCGTCCTGAATCGTGGCGGGCTGCTCGAAGATCTCCTTGAGCATGAAATGGTCGAATCCACCCTTCTCGATTCGCTCGAGGTCCCAGTCGATATGCCGGACCTCCCTTTCGATGCGGTTCAGGTTCCCTGACGGCCCGTATTCGGACAGGGAGTGGATTTCATGTCCGTCCCGTCGCAAAACCGCCAGTTCTCCATCGTCGAGGTAGACGACCTGGCGCGTGTGTTTCAGCACCGCCGCAACGTCGGAGGCCGCGAAGGTCTCGCCGCTTCCCTCCTCGCCTACACCGATGAGGAGCGGAGAGCCGCGACGGGCGATGACGATCTTGTCCGGATCTCGACTGTCGATCACCGCGATCCCGAACGCGCCCTCGACACGTGTGAGCGCTGCCGCCACGGCGAGCTCCAGGTTTCCTTCAAACACCTCGTCAATGAGATGGCACAGCACTTCCGTGTCGGTCTCGGTGTGGAATTCGTGGCCCAGCTCGCACAGCTTCGCCCGCAGGATCTCGTAGTTTTCGATGATCCCATTGTGGACGAGCGCCACATGACCGCCTTCTGCGGAATGCGGATGTGCGTTGGTCGTCGTCGGTGCGCCGTGCGTGGCCCACCGGGTGTGCCCGATGCCGCACGTGCCGCGAAGCGGTTCGCGCTCCAGGCCCTGCTCGACTACGGCCAGCTTCCCGGCGGCTTTCCGGATTTCGATCTCACCGTCCCGTTGTACCGCGATCCCTGCTGAATCATACCCGCGGTACTCCAGCCGTTTGAGTCCGGCGATGAGAATCGGTTGCGCTTCACGATTCCCTATATATCCCACGATTCCACACATCTATTCAGATCCTCTCAGAACTCTGTTCAATCCGCACCGAGGGCATCCACGTGCGCACTCGCCCAGTCGGCAAGCTCCTCCGACCGGGTCAAATGAGGTGACTCTGCTATGATACGCAGGATCGGTTCCGTCCCGGACGCCCTGACGTGAACCCACTCCCGCGCCGCCGGCCATACGATCCGCAGTCCGTCCACATGGTCGAATTCCGCACCGGCGCCCGACTCGCGCTGGAGAGCGGCGAATGCCTGCTCGGCTCCACCGTCCGGGCGCGACGCCTTGCGTTTGACCATCGAGTATCGCGTTCTACTGCCCAGAAGCTCCCGGGGTCCTACCTGCCGCGCCGCGAGATGGCTGAGCACGAGCGCCGCCGCGAGAGGAGCGTCCCTGGTGAGATTGAGATCTGGAAGCATGACACC
>JBDGUY010000155.1:0-4891 GCA_039585935.1 Gemmatimonadota bacterium | reverse complement strand
CGATCGAGCTTGGCAGGCTTCCAGCGGGAGCGTGGCGGTCGCTGACCGCCGAAGAAATCGAAGCGTTGCGAACCACGGGTCAATAGGACCAGATCATGGACATACAAGGCAGAAATATCCTGATTCTCGGGGGCTCCGGCCTCGTGGGAATCGCCATCGCGCGCAAGCTGCTACCGCTCACTCCTGCGAAGATCGTGATTGCCGCATTGCGCCGGGACGAGGCGGAAGAAGGGGTCCGGACCCTCCATGCGGAAGGCTTCGGAGAATTCGCGGAGCTCGTCCCGGAGTGGGGCGACGTGTTTCTCCGAGCTTCGCGACGCAATGACTCCCGCCGGGAGCTTCTGGCCACCGACGAGGGCCGCGAAGAAATCCTCGATGACCTGTTCGGACACCTGGGTGAGGAGGAATTCCGACGCTCCCTACTGTACGACATGCTCGCGAGGCACGAGCCGCAGATCGTCATCGACTGCGTCAACACGGCGACGGCGATCGCCTACCAGGACCTGTTCCGATCCGCTTCCACGACTCGGGAGCTGATTCGCAGCGGCGGACATCCCACCGTGGCGGACATCGAGGCGCACCTCACGACGCTGTACCTGCCGCAGCTCATCCGTCACGTGCAGGTGCTGCTGCACGGGATGCGCAAGGCAGGTTCGGAGGTCTACCTGAAGGTCGGTACGTCCGGTACCGGTGGCATGGGGCTCAACGTTCCGTTTACGCACTCCGAGGAACGACCATCCGCCATGTTGCTCTCGAAGGCGAGCGTTGCCGGGGCGCATTCGTCACTCCTGTTCCTCATGGGGCGTACGCCCGACACGCCTGTCGTGAAGGAAGTCAAGCCGACTGCCGCTGTAGGCTGGAAGCGGATCCGCTACGGCCCCGTGCTGAGGGGCGGGCAACCGATTCCGAGATTCGATTGCACAGAGCCGTTGTCTCTCGCGGTGGCCTTCCGGGACGATGCTCCGGTCCAGTGCGATATGACGGCGGAGGCGCTGGAGTCGGTATTCCTGGACGCGGGCGAGAACGGCCTGTTCAGTCTCGGAGAATACGAGACGATCTCGGCGCTCGGGCTGATGGAGGTGATCACGCCCGAGGAGATTGCCGACGCGGTGATCGCCGAAATCCGCGGTCGACCTACCGGACGGGACATCGTAGGCGCGCTCGACGCCGCGACCATGGGGCCGACGTATCGTGGCGGCGCAATGCGCGAGGTGGCGCTCCGCTATATGGAAGAGCTCGAGGAGCAGCACGGAGTGCGTTCGATCGCCTTCGAGATGCTCGGCCCTCCGCGTCTCAGCAAGTTGCTGTTCGAGGCGGAAATCCTGCGTCGCCTGTACGGTTCTGTGCGCGAGGCAGCCGAGCTCGATCCCGCAGTGACTTCGGACCGGGCGTCCGATATGATCGCGTCCGACGCGACAGTCCGGTCGGATATCCTGTCGGTCGGGATCCCGATCCTGTTACCTGAGGGAGACCAGGTGCTTCGTGGACCACGTCTCGCCTTCCTGCCGGACACGGACGGCGAGCCGCCCGATCCAGCATGGGCGAATCGCGGCTGGGTCGATCTGCGTCCGGTGTCGTGGGCGCGCTGGCGTGACAGGTGTACGAGCTACGTGGAGCGAGTGCTCGACGCCCCGAGCGCCGAGCACGGATCCGGAGCGGATCTCGATGTCAGGGCCCGCAGTGGAGACATACGTCCGGGTGCGCTGGCGGCGTTCGTGTTCCGATACGAAGACGAAGGCGAGAGGATGAAACGCTGATGACCGATTCGGGAGAGGAACCGATCGAAACGGTAACCGAGGCCGAGCTGGAGCGGCAGGCCGAGGAGCTGCGCCGGGCGAGTGCCGTTTTCGGGAACATCCGTGAATCCGTGGGCTCGCGGGTCGTCGGCCAGAGCGCGATGATGGAGCGCCTGCTGGTCGGACTGCTGACCGGCGGCCACGTCCTGCTCGAAGGCGTTCCGGGACTCGCCAAGACGCTGGCCGTGCGCACACTGGCGGACGCCGTCCACACGACGTTCCGCCGGATCCAGTTCACGCCGGACCTGTTGCCGGCCGACCTGATCGGGACCCTGATCTGGGATGAGTCACAGCGCGAATTCGTTCCGAAGAAGGGGCCGATCTTCGCGAATCTGGTACTGGCGGACGAGGTCAACCGCGCTCCGGCGAAGGTGCAGTCGGCTTTGCTCGAGGCGATGCAGGAGCGCCAGGTCACGATCGGCGACGCGAGCTACCCGGTGCCGGTGCCGTTTCTCGTGCTCGCCACGCAGAACCCGATCGAGCACGAGGGGACGTATCCACTGCCGGAAGCCCAGGTCGATCGATTCATGCTCAAGATCAGGGTCGACTATCCGGAGCGGGAAGAGGAGCGGCAGATCCTGAGGCTCATGTCGTCCGACGAGCTGGCCCCGGTAGAAGCCGTAGCGACCCCGGAGGAGATTCTCAGGGCCCGGGCGATGCTCCCGGACATCAGGCTCGACGAGCGCGTCGAGAACTACATTCTCGATCTCGTGCGGGCGACCCGGGACGCGGGCGCGATCGACCCGGAGCTGGGTCGGTGGGTCGAGTATGGAGCGTCTCCCCGCGCGTCGATATTCCTGGCGCGAACGGCGCGGGCCCACGCGTTCCTCGAAGGCCGGCCGTTCACTGTTCCAGAGGACGTCCGCGCGTTCGCGCTCGACGTGCTTCGGCACCGGATCATGCTCACGTTCGAGGCCGAGGCGGAGTTGATTACCTCGGAAGAGATCCTCGATCGGGTCCTGGCGGCCGTTCCCATTCCCTGATGCCAGTCCGCCTGTTCCGCCGCCGTCCTCCCGACCCCGTACGGACGCTTCCGCCACCGGACCCGAATGATGTCCGCCGGCTGGAGATTCGCGCTCGAAAGCTGATGGAAAACCGTGCGCTCGGAGCGTACGACTCCGTGTTCCGGGGACATGGCGTCGAATTCGCTGAAGTCAGGGCCTACCAACCGGGCGACCCGTTCCAGGCGATCGACTGGAAGGTGACGGCCCGCATGGGTCGGCCGTACGTGAAGAAGTTCGTGGAGGAACGGGAGCTGAGCGTGCTGATCGTGGTCGACGTTTCAGGGTCGCTTGGAACCGGCACTCGCGGCAGAACCAAGTACGAACTCGCGCTGGAAGTGGCCGCGCTCCTGGGGCTCGCCGCAACGCGAAACAACGACCGGGTGGGCCTGCTCCTCTTCAGCGATGGAATCGAGCGCTGGATCCGTCCCCGGCGAGGTCGAGGGAGGCTTCGGCAACTGCTGCACGTGCTGGTGACCCACGAGGCACGGGGCCTGGGAACCAATATCGGTCTTGCGCTTCGCACCCTGGTGAGGGCGCTCGACACCCGGTCACTTGTGTTCATCCTGTCTGATTTCCGGGCACGGGAATTCGAGCGGGAGCTCGCGGTGGCCGGGAGGAAACACGACGTAGTGGGGGTCCAGCTCCTGGATCCGTCCGATGAGACTCTGCCGAGCGCCGGGATCGTGGAGGTCGTGGACCCCGAGACTGGCAGGTCCGGGACACTGGACCTCGGAGACCGCCGGGTGCGCGAACGACTCGAGGAGCAGGCAGCCGAGCGGGAAACCTGGCTCACGGGGGTGTTTCTCAGGGCGGGATGTGACCGGATCGTACTCAGGACGGACAGCCCGTATGCGGCGGAGCTGGCCAACTTCTTCGCCCGCCGCGCCCGGGCGCGCCTCCATTGATGATCACGCCTCACAGGACCGGTGCTCAGCGCTTTCTGGCGCTGCAGTCGCTCGTGTTGTGGTCCGCCCTGGCCCCGGGTCCGGCAATCGCCCAGGTCGGGGAAGGTGCAGGCCCGGAGCGTGGCGTAGCCGTGATTTCTCCGGACACCGTTCGCGTCGGCGAGGCTTTCGACCTGGGTATCACGGCCGTCTCGTCCGATCGACTTCAGTTCCCGGCGGTCCTGTCACTCTCTGACGAGCTCGAGCAGATCGGTCCGCCGCGATCCGTCCGCGATTCAGCCGGCGTATGGAAGGCCGTCTATCCACTGGTGGCCTGGAAGTCAGGCCGCATCGAAATTCCCGATGTACGCATCCCGGTGGTGAGCGCGACGACCGAACGTTCGCTGGTCGTTCGGCCGCCGGCAGTCGAAGTGAGTACGGTACTGCCTGCCGCCGAGGAGCAGCCGGGACTCCGTCCCCCCCGCATGCCGAGCGAGCAGTGGTCGATCCCGTGGATGTGGCTGCTCGGTCTCGTGCTGGCGGGGTTGCTGGTTCGCGAGCTGGTTCGACGCCTCAGGGCTCCGCCGCCGCAGCAGGATGTCCAGGAGATTCTCGCCGTAAATCCGCTCGATGAGGCCCGCGACGCCCTTCTTGCGCTTCGCTCGCAGGCACTCGCGGGAGAGGCCAGGACGGATCAGTTCTACGATGGAATCGAGACTGCCGTGCGCCTGTACCTGTCTCGTACCCGGAACTGGCCGGTGCAGGCTCCGGTACGCAGCGCCCTGCGCAGCGGACTTCCGGGCGAGGTGGACAGCCTCGACCGGGTAGTCCAACGGGCCCTGCCGGCCCGGTTCGGAGCCCTCGAGGTGTCGGGCAGCACCCTCGTGTCGGACGTCGAATCGGTCCTGTCGTGGCTGGAAACGGAGGAGGCGGCGTGAGCGACTTTGGACTCGCCGCATGGCCGTTCCTCGGCCTCGTACTGCTGATTCCGCTCGGCATGTGGATCGCCGGACGTCGCCGTCGCCGATTGCCACTGGCCGGGGCGGGGACGGATCTGCCCCTGTCGCGTGGCAGCGTCTGGGCCCTGTGGCCGAACCTGTTCCGCGTCGGCGCCCTCCTGCTGATCGTCGGCGCTGTGGCCGGTCCGATACGTACCGTTCGGAAGGTCGATCATCGGTCCGAGGGTACCACGATCCTGGTAGCGTTC
>JBDGUY010000154.1:0-5369 GCA_039585935.1 Gemmatimonadota bacterium | reverse complement strand
TTCACCTCCTACTACACGGTCATCGAGCGTGACAACGGTGGTCTGAGGGCGGTTCCCTACTCGCAGGCGTACGTGGACCAGCTGGAGGCGGCAGCAACGGCGCTGCGGGACGCGGCGGAGCACGCGGACAACCCTTCTCTCGAGCGTTTCCTGAGACTGCGGGCCGAGTCGTTTCTCACGGACGACTACTTCGACAGCGAGATCGCCTGGATGCGGCTCGAGGACAACCTGATCGAACCGACGATCGGACCCTACGAGGTTTACGAGGACGGACTGTTCGGCTACAAGGCATCGTTCGAATCGTTCATCGGGTTCAAGGACCCGGTGGCCAGCGATCTGCTGGCCGGCCTCGCGGCACGGCTCCCGGCTCTCGAACGGGCTCTTCCGATTCCTGACGAGCACAAGTATCTCGACCGCGACTTCACCTCGCCGATCTCGGTGATCGACCTGGTCTACGGGGCGGGCGAGACGCGGCCGGGCGTGCAGACGATCGCTTTCAACCTCCCGAACGATGCGCGTGTGCGGGAGACGGAGGGCTCGAAGAAGGTGATGCTGCGCAACGTGATCCGCGCCAAGTTCGAGACGAACCTGAAGCCGATCGCCGAGCAGGTGCTGGTTCCCGAGCAGGCGGGACGGATCGGTTTCGAACCGTACTTCACCCGGATCCTGGTGCACGAACTGGCCCACGGACTGGGCCCGGACTACGTGACCGGAGACCCCGATCTCACGGTGAACAAGGCGCTGCAGGAGCACTATTCGGCGCTCGAAGAGGCCAAGGCGGATGCGGTCGGTACCCACAGCCTCGGCGTTCTGGTCGAGCAAGGTGACTACTCGCGCGACTTCTACGAGGAGGTCCTGATCGATCACGTGGCGGACATGTTTCGCTGCGTTCGGTTCGGGGCAACCGAAGCGCACGGTCTCGGCTGCCTGACGCAGTTCAATTACCTGCGCGGCGCGGAAGCGATCACGTACGACGAGGACTCGGGTCGGTTCGCAGCCGATCTCGCGACCATGCCCGCTGTCATGTCGGAGCTCGCCGGCCAGTACCTGCTGCTGCAGGCGACGGGCGACCGGGATGGGGCCGCGGCGTTCCTGGAGCGCTACGGAAAGATGTCGCCCGAGATGGCGGCGGCGATCGAGCGTCTCGATAGCGTGGTGCCGGTGGATATCAGGCCGTCGTATGCCGTGAAGGGGATGATGGGCGACTGGTAGGAGTCGCTCGCGTCGCCGGATGACGCTGGCGGTATTGGCGGCTGCATTTCGCTTTACTTGGCGACAGGAATCAGTCCCTCGAATGCGAAGATCTTCTCGGAGGGCTGGCAGTCCGTTGCGCCGTTGTCCGTTCTTGACCCGCCGGGCCGAGGGCGGGGACGCGACCGGTGTGCGACTGTTCAGTCCGACCGAGGAGGCTGTCTGGATACGGAGGACCGGCGTTAAGCGGAAGGTCGGGTCGACGGTGAGCCGGCGGAGATCACGGCCGTTCTTGCCCGGTGCTCGGGCGGGGACAGGGAGGCTTTCGAGAGCCTCGTCCCGCTCGTTCACGATGATCTGCGTCGTATCGCTCACCGCCGGCTGCAATCCGAGCGCACGGACATTACGCTCGACACGACCGCCGTGGTGCACGAGGCCTACCTGGCTCTGGTGGACCAGGCGACAGCGACCTGGAACGACAGGGCGCATTTCTTCGCTGTCGCCACGCGAGTCATCCGTCATGTGCTGATCGATCACGCCAGGCGGCGTGGGGCGCGCAAGCGAGGTGGGGGTGACCTGCGAGTACCGCCTGAGGACGACCTGGACCCGGGCGAGGAGGATGTCCTTCACCACACCCGCACCGGCATTCAGCCACTGACCCTTGAAGACGCGAGCCCGGAGCAGGTCATCGAGCGCACCCCATCCAGCTGTCAGGCAGCTCTCGCTGATGCCGATCGGCTGCTGGAGCAGATGCGGCGGAGCGGCACCACGCAGGGCGCTTGGTAGGAAGACGGTTGTCCTGGTACTTGACTAGTCTGACTAGATTGTATATGGATGCGTCGATGAACAGCTACTCCATCTACGAGGCGAAAGCGCGTTTCAGCGAGCTCATTCGTCGTGTGAGGCGCGGGGGAACCATCATCGTCACCTACAGGGGGGCGCCCGTAGCTGAAATTCGGCCCATCGAAGCCGGAACTCCGGCCCTGGAGACACGACTCGAAGATCTGGAGCGGCGCGGACTCCTGGTTCGTCCACCAGACACCGATTCCCCCGATTTGCGACCTGTAGCCGACCGTCCGGGGGCCCTGCGGCGTTTCCTCGAGGAGCGGGCCGAATGACGGTGGCCTTCGTCGACACGTCCTGTCTCGTGGCGATCGCCTTCAGCGAGCCCGGCGCAGCCGAGCTTGCGGCTCGCCTTCGTGAGTTCGATCTCCTGATCGGATCGAACCTGCTCGAGGCGGAGCTGAGGGCCGTTCTGGCCAGGGAGGAGGTCTCGACGGATATCGAGCTCCTCGAAAGGATTACGTGGCTCATCCCTGATCGACCGTTGAGCCGTGAAATCACCACGGTCCTCGGTGCCGGATACCTGCGGGGGGCTGATCTATGGCACCTGGCTTGCGCCCTGTTTCTCTCCGGGTCTCCGCGCGAACTGCCATTCCTGACACTCGACGAGCGTCAAGGTGCGGTTGCCCACAAGCTGGGATTCCCGCCTTGACTCCCGCATTCGCCGCCGTATAGTCCGCGAATGCCAAAGCGCGAAGACATTTCCTCGATTCTGCTGATCGGCTCCGGTCCGATCGTCATCGGCCAGGCCTGCGAGTTCGACTACTCAGGCACGCAGGCCTGTCGGGCCCTGCGCGAGGAGGGCTACCGCGTCATCCTGGTCAACTCCAATCCGGCCACGATCATGACGGACCCGGACCTGGCCGACGCCACTTACATCGAGCCGATCACCGCCGAGTGGGTGGAGCGGGTGATCGAGAAGGAGCGTCCGGACGCTCTTCTCCCGACGATGGGCGGCCAGACGGCCCTGAATGTCGCGCTCGAGCTCAACGACACGGGGGTGCTCGAGAAGTACGGAGTCGAGTTGATCGGGGCGGACACTCGCGCCATCCGCATGGCCGAGGACCGTGAAGAATTCGCCGAAGCGATGGACCGCATCGGACTGAAAGTCCCGCACGGCGGCTTCGCCGGCACTGTGGACGAAGCCATGGCGATCGCTGACGATACCGGTTTCCCAGCGATCATCAGGCCATCCTTCACTCTGGGCGGCACGGGAGGCGGAATCGCGTGGAACCGGGAGGAGTTCGAAGAGAAGGTGCGGCGCGGTCTCGACCTCTCCCCGATCACGGAAGTGTTGATCGACCGCAGCGTCATCGGGTGGAAGGAGTTCGAGCTCGAGGTGATGCGCGACGGGGCGGACAACGTCGTGATCGTCTGTTCGATCGAGAACTTCGACCCGATGGGGGTGCATACCGGCGACTCGATCACCGTAGCGCCCGCGATGACATTGTCGGACGACGAATATCAGGGGATGCGGGACGCGGCCATCAAGATCATCCGCGAGATCGGAGTCGAGGCCGGCGGGTGTAACATTCAGTTCGCACTCAGCCCGCACGACGGTGACCTGCTGGTAATCGAGATGAATCCACGGGTCTCCCGCTCTTCTGCACTCGCCTCCAAAGCGACCGGTTTCCCGATCGCCCGGATCGGTGCCAAGCTCGCGGTCGGCTACCGGCTGGACGAGATCGAAAACGCGATTACCCGGGTGACTCCCTCCTCTTTCGAGCCTGTCCTCGACTACGTGGTGGTAAAGCTCCCACGCTTTACGTTTGAGAAGTTTCCGAAAGCCGACGCGACGCTCGGCATTCAGATGAAGGCCGTGGGCGAGGTCATGGCGATCGGCAGGACGTTTCAGCAGGCCTGGCTCAAGGGGTTTCGAGCCCTGGAGAACGATCGCGCCGGGTGGCTGCCGGCCCCTGATCCGGCTGATGATCGTCTGAAAGACGGTACTGCGGACACCGTAAGATCGGCGATCCGAACACCCACGCCCGAACGACCGTTCCAGATCCGGCGCGCGCTGGAAGCGGGTGTCACGCCTGAGGAAATCTCCGAGGTCACGGGTATCGATCTGTGGTTTCTGAACCAGCTCGCTGATATCGTTGCTGCCGCAACTATAATCAAGACGTCGACAACACTTGATATCGATCTTCTCAAGTCTGCCAAGCGCATGGGCTTCGGCGATGCCGAACTCGCGCAGATGCGGGGAGTCCCGGAGTCGGAGATCCGCGGTCTCAGGCACAAACTCGGCCTCCGCCCGGTGTGGAAGACCGTTGACACCTGTGCCGGTGAATTCCCGGCCGCGACTCCGTATCTGTACTCGACCTACGAGTCGGAGAACGAATCCGGGTCGTCCGATAGACGAAAGGTCGTAATCCTGGGCAGTGGACCGAATCGGATCGGCCAGGGAGTGGAGTTCGATTACTGCTGTGTCTCGACGGCGATCGCGATGCGTGAGGCCGGGGTCGAGACGATCATGGTGAATTCCAATCCGGAGACCGTCTCAACCGACTTCGACATCTCTGACAAGCTGTATTTCGAACCCCTGACGCTGGAGGACGTTCTTGAGATCGTCGAGCACGAGAGGCCCGAGGGAGTCGTGGTGCAGATGGGTGGCCAGACGCCGTTGCGACTGGCCCGGCGACTAGAAGAGCTGGGCGTTCCGATCCTGGGCACTTCCGTCGACTCGATCGACGCGGCGGAGAATCGCAGGAAGTTCGAGGACCTGACTGTCAGCCTCGGGATCACCGACCGCGACGAGCCTGGCCGAGGCAATGCAGATCGCACACGGAATCGGGTATCCGGTGCTCGTTCGCCCGAGCTACGTGCTGGGCGGTCGCGCCATGCAGATCGTGTACGACGAAGAGATGCTGCGGGAGTACTTCACGCGGGCGGTACAGGCCTCGCCGCAACACCCGGTGCTGCTCGACAGATTCCTCGAAGACGCGTTCGAGGCCGACGTGGATGCGGTGTGCGACGGAGAGCGGGTGTTGATCGGCGGCGTGATGCAGCACATCGAGGAAGCCGGAATTCACTCGGGTGACTCGGCCTGCGTGCTTCCACCGTATCTGCTTCGGGATGACCACATCGCGCAAATGCGCAGACATACGCGCGAATTTGCAGAGGCGCTGGACGTCGTTGGCCTGATGAATGTCCAGTACGCGGTGCATGACGGGCGGGTGTACGTGATCGAGGTCAACCCGAGGGCGAGCCGGACGGTTCCGTTCGTCAGCAAGGCGACCGGCGTTCCCCTGGCTCGCGTGGCGGCCCGTGTACTGCTTGGCGAGAAACTGGACGACATGGACCTGCCGGACGATCTGCCGTTGCTCAATGTGGCG
>JBDGUY010000153.1:0-4927 GCA_039585935.1 Gemmatimonadota bacterium | reverse complement strand
TAAGCCCGAGGATCCTCGTTATGCCGCTTGGCGACTGGCCGGCGGCGAGAGCTACTGGTGGAAGAGCTACTTCAAGGTGTTCCTCCTCCAGGGTGTGTTGATGTGGCTGATCGCCATGCCGCTGCTGGTCGCCCAGGCCTCACCGACTCCGGAGAGGTTGACATTGCTCGACGGATTGGGCGCCGCGGTGTGGGCCATCGGATTCCTGTTCGAGTCTGTGGGCGATGCCCAGCTCACCCGGTTCAAGGCCGACCCGGCGAACCGCGGACAGGTTCTGCAGACAGGACTGTGGCGATACACCAGGCACCCGAACTACTTCGGGGACGCCGTGGTGTGGTGGGGCTACTTCCTGATCGCGCTCGCCGTGCCGGGTGGTGCATGGACGGTGTTCAGCCCCGTGCTGATGACCTTCCTGTTGATGCGGGTGTCAGGGGTGACACTGCTGGAAGAAAGTCTGAAGAAATCGAAGCCGGGCTACGCGCACTACGTGGCGCGCACGAGTTCGTTCTTTCCGAGGCGGCCGCGCGGAGGAGAAGTCGTGTGACCTTTTCGCTGGGCCAGCTCTTCAGGCCCGCGAAGTCAATACGACACCCCGGGCGTACTCTGCAGGTAGCTGTCGTCCGTCAGCTGCTTCAGCATGAAGTCCGCGACATCCGCACGGGAGATCTGTCCCGCGATGTCCCTGTCGGTAGGCGGAAAGCCGTGCCGATAGACTCCGGTTCGCGGTGTGTCCAGCAGGTGGGGAGGACGAACGATGGTCCACTTCAGCGAGGACTGTTTGATGACGGCTTCCTGGCGCTCATGGTCGGCAAAAGCGTGGCGCAGAAAGAGGCCGACGATGACGTACTTGGTGAAGGCGCCAAGGTTGGCACGACTGTCACCGACTCCGAGAGACGATTGGCAGATGAGGCGCTGAACCCCCCCCGCATCCATCGCCTGCAAGATGTTCCGGGTCGCGTCCTCACGCAGGGTCGTCCGCCCGGCGCCCGCACCAATGGTGCAGAGCACCGCCTCCTGGCCTGCGACGGCTGCCGCGACAGCGGCTGAATCGAGGACGTCGCCTTGAATCACCCTCAAGTTGGGGTATTCAAGGTCGCCAAGCTTCTCCGGTGTTCGGGCGAATGCCGACACGTCGTGGCTCTGCTCGAGCGCCTGCTCGACGAGCTCTCGGCCCGTTCCCGCGGTGGATCCGAAGATGACCAGCTTCATGGTTCTCCTCCGATGACGCGGAGAGGCCTGCAACGGCCAGGCCTGCGGTCGCACCTGCTGCCGTCTGGGTGAACTCCCGGCGGGTAGCCATCCTGGTTTCCTCTATCGATTCGAAGAATCCGGTTGGTCTCGAAGAAGCTAGTCCGGAGTTGGCACTCTTGATAGTCGGGGTCGGTATGAGAGAGAGGTTTGACTCGGGGCTAAGCGCGGCTGAGGCGGGTTTCCTGGGTAGTGGAGCCGATCGGAATCGAACCGACGACCTCCTGGTTGCAAACCAGGCGCTCTCCCGACTGAGCTACGGCCCCGTACCCGCCGAATTCGGCGGGGCGAACAAGGTACATGACCCCGCGCCGTACAGGAAGTGCCCTGACGACCTCACGATGCTGTATGTTATCCCGCTCGGCTCGAAGCACGTTCAGTACTCGAGCAGATGTAGACAGGAATTTGCGGAGGATTAGGTGATAGATGGACGTGCAGGACGTCTGCTGATGGTACGCCACGCGATCGCGGAAGAGCGGGATGTGTTCGCTCGGACGGGTCAATCGGACGGCTACAGGCCGCTGACGGAGAAGGGCAAGCGCCGCATGCAACTCGCGGCCCGGGGCCTGTACGAGCTCGTCGACCAGATCGACCTGCTGGCCACGAGCCCCCTGGTTCGTGCGGTTCAGACTGCGGAAATCCTCTCCGAGGCGTTTGGCGGAATCCCGATCGAGGAAACAGATGTGTTGGCGACCGGTCCGGAGTCGGCGTTCCTCGCGTGGTATCGAGACGTCGCCGACCGCGGACTCGTCGCCGTCGTCGGTCACGAACCCTACCTCGGGGAGTGGGCGAGCTGGCTCGCGGCCGGTCCGTCCGCTGACTTCCTCGTATTCAAGAAGGGCGCGGGGTGCCTTCTCGAGTTTCCGGATCCGATCGAACCGGGAAGCGCGATTCTCCACTGGCACGTGGCTCCGGCGCACCTCCGGGTGCTCGGAGGGAGCGCGTGATGCAGTCCGGGTTTCTTGCGGCGCCGGCCGCCGAGAGCGCCCGGCGAATCGCGCTGCACCACCTCGACAGCGCAACAGAAGCTCTCATCCGCCTGGATGATCCTGATGACATCGAGGCGCTGCACGATTTTCGGGTCAGCCTGCGGCGCCTCCGAACGATTCTGAAAGCGTTCCGGTCCGACCTGAAGCCGGATATCCGAAGCAAGGATCGCCGCAAGGTCCGGAAACTCGCCCGCTCGACGGGCGCAGGGCGGGACGCCGAAGTGCTGCTCGAATGGCTCGAGTCGATCCGTCCCGATCTCGCGGACTCGGAAGGACCGATGGCGGACCGTCTCGCTGGTGAACTGGCCGCCGAGCGTGACGACTCATATGCCAGAGTCCTCGCCACCGTCAGGCCGCGGTTCGGGAAGCTTGAAGACAAGCTGCGTTCGAAATTGACCTGGCTCGAGCTTCCGCCACAGCCCACCAGTCCAGGTTCCGAGCGCAGCTTCGCGGCGGCGCTGGATCTCCTGGTCCCGCTGTACGCCCGCGAACTCGTCGCTGCAGTCGAGGGGATCGAATCACCGGAGGACCATGCCGCGATTCACGCCGCGCGGATTCGCGGAAAGCACCTTCGGTACGTCGTCGAGCCCCTGGCCGATGACGTTGCCGGTGTGACCGAACTGGTGGATCGCCTGAAGGGTCTGCAGGACGCACTCGGAGATCTCAGGGACGCCCAGTTACTGGAAATGCGGGTGCGGGCTTCGGACGTGGACGGGGGGCAAACCGCCGGTGCCGTCAGTCCGGGAGAGGCGGAACTCGGAGCGCTGCTGGCGCATGAGCAAGCCGCACGCTTCGCGGAGTTCGAGGCGGGCTGGCGCGGGGCTGCCAGGTCCGATTTTCTCACGAATATCGAGCAGATCGGTAGGCGTCTCGCGGATGCCACACCCGACCCCCTGGAAATCGAGCGGAAGTACCTACTTTCAGGCGCACCGGACGAGGTGGCGGCTCGTTCGGCCCGTGAAATCGAGCAGGGATACCTTCCCGGCGTCCGCATCCAGGAACGGCTGAGGAGGATCGTGGATGCGGACCGAATCCTGCACATGCGGAGCATAAAGCTGGGCTCGGGGTTAGTCCGGGTAGAGGTGCAGGAGGAAATCGAACCGGAGTTGTTCGACCGCTTGTGGCCGCTGACCGAAGGCCGTCGGCTCACCAAGAAGCGCTACCGGTTCCCTTACGGAGGGCTCGTTTGGGAGGTGGACGGGTTCACCGATCGCGACTTGTGGCTGGCGGAGGTGGAGTTGCCGTCCGCCGATCACGAGTCCCCGCCTCCGGGCTGGCTCGCAGCGTATATCGTCCGTGAGGTAACGGATGAGCCCGAATTCCTGAACGTGAATCTCGCCCGGTAGGGACGGGAGTCACATGACGAAGGCAGTGGTGTGAACAGGATCGAGACCGAGGACGCCAACGAAGTCACGCCGGCCCCCGCAGCGGAAACCAACGGTGCTCCATCTCAGGTGGAGAAGGCCAGGCCGGCGGCGAAGTCGAGAAGGGCGAAGACCGCCAGCGCAGTCCGGAGCGAGTCCGCGACCGATGCCTCCTCCATGAGCGGAGAGCGGATTCCACTGCTCTCCCCCGGAGACGACCGATCGGTCCCGGAGCCCGGACCGGACGGGGAATGGGACCTCGATCGACCCGAGCTGTATCTAAATCGCGAATTGACCTGGCTCAGCTTCAACTGGCGTGTACTCGGGCTGGCAGAGGACGATCGCACGCCGCTCCTAGAGCGACTGTTCTTTCTGTCGATCGTGAGCTCGAATCTCGATGAGTTCTTCATGAAGCGGATCGGCGGCCTGAAGCAGCAGCTCGAGGCGGGTGTGACGCGGCTCAGCCCGGACGGGCGGACGCCGCACGAACAGATCGAGGCGGCCTACGAGCAGGTGAGGGCCCAGGTAGCGAAGCAGCGTGACGTGGCACTCGGAGTCTACGCGGAACTCGATGAGAATGACATCCGGGTTCGCGGCTGGGACGACGTCTCCGAAGAAGACAGGGATTGGTTGCGCGATTATTACGTGCGGAACGTCTTCCCGCTCGTTACTCCGCAGGCCACAGACCCCGCACACCCGTTCCCGTTCATTTCGAACCTGTCGCTGAATCTGCTCGTCACCTTGCACTATCCCGATGACGATGTGGCGTCGCTGGCTCGGGTCAAAGTGCCGCTCGGGATCGGCGTTCCCCGGTTCATCCGGGTCAGGGAGGAGCAGCTCTTCGTGCCGCTCGAGAGCGTAATGGCGGGCAATCTCGATCTTCTGTTTCCGGGTATGATCGTCGAGAGTTGCGAACAGTTCCGTATTACGCGGAACGCGGATACCGAGCAGGACGAGGAGACCGCTGACGACCTCCTGGCGATGATCGAAACCGAGCTCAGGGATCGGAAGTTCTCGCCGATCGTCCGCCTCGAGGTTGCCGCCGGGATGGCAGCGCTGCACAGGGGAATGATCGCCGCGGAGCTGGGTCTGGATGAAGCGCAGGACGTGTTCGAATCCGACGGGATGCTGGCGCTGCGCGACCTGGCCGAACTCGCCCGGATCGATGTGCCCGAGTTGCGCTACGAGCCTCATCGCCCCGTCGATCACCCGGCGTTCACCGATGAACGCAGCCTCTTCCACACGATTCGGGAAGCCGGGTCGGTCCTGGTGCACCACCCGTACGATTCCTTCCACACCTCGGTCGAGCGGTTTCTCAAGGAAGCC
>JBDGUY010000152.1:0-4930 GCA_039585935.1 Gemmatimonadota bacterium | reverse complement strand
CCGGCCGCCGTCTCCCGCGCAGGGGCCTCATTCGCCGCTCCGTTGCTGCAGCTCGCGGCCGCTGTCGCGGCCGAGGACGGAATCGCGATCCGTATCCGGAATCGAGGGTCCGCACGCTGGCCTGGTGGCAGTATCAGTCTAGCGCCGGCGTCCGGTGGTGGAGTGCTCGCCGAGGGAGCAGTGCCGGCGATCGGACCTTTCGGTTCACTGGTCATCGAGCTCCCGTACGTGGTCGTTTCCGACGCCCCCGCCCTGGCGGTGACACTCCGAAACGGTACGGGCTCCCTGGTGTTCAGCCGCGTCATTCTCCTCGCTCCGCCAAACGTGTTCGGCGGATTTGTACTGGAAGATGGGGAGCTTCGGGCCGGCGCGAACGACTTCGGTCGTCTCGGCAGAGTTACCGCGAGCTCGGGTTTCGTATGGCAGGATGTAGAACTGCTGACCGCCGGCGGACTCGGTGTCGCGGGAGTCGGAAGAGTTTCGGACGGCTTTTTCGTCACCACGTTGGGACGATCCGATCAGAAATCCCAGCCAGCGGCGATCGACACGGATTGGGCCGCACAGCGTGCCCTCACGTCCGTAGAGCAGGCGAGCGCCGCAACCGTTTACGATGATTTCGACGCACTCACGCCGCTGCAGCTCGAAGTACGGTCGGAACTCGAGGTCACGGATCGGAACGGTGTAGGCGCCCTGACCGTCATCGCCTGGATCTCGAATCGATCCAGCTCGTCGATTCCGGACCTGACACCGGCTCTGCTCGCAGACTGGGATCTCGCCGGAGGAGAGAACATCCGCTGGTCCACGGAGCTGTCCGCCCTGGTCGCCGAGTCTCGAACGGGAGACGGTCCCCTGGCAATCCTCGCTGGAGACGCCGTTACCGTGAACGCGTCGGATGTACCGCTCGGCCTCCCGGGCACGACCGGTTTCTACGACGAGGGCAGCGGAGTGCTGTGGGACGTGTTCTCAGAGTCCACGAAGCTTGCGCTGATTCGAGACGGAGTGGCACCGGGATTCCCGGGAGCCACGACGGCGACGGACCGGGCGGCCCTGATCTCGTTGGAGTCGGTCCCGGTGGCGGCCGGGGCCGAGGTGGTAGCCCGATTCTGGCTCCTGGCCGCGGACGATGAGGAAGCCGCAGCGCTCCGACTGGCCGAGTTGCGCGCCGAGCCGATCGAACCACCGACCGGTGGAGGAGATCAATTCGTGGTCGATCCACCGTATCCGAATCCGCTCAAGGTCGGTGAGGGAATCATGCGATTCCCGGTCGAGGTTCCGGCAGACGCGATCGGATCGGGTGCTTCCCTCGAACTCGAGATCTACGACCTGGCCGGACGGCTGTTGTACAGGCAGAGAGAGCCGGTCACGTCTGGGGGGTCTAGCTCGCGCCTTGCGTGGGACGGACTGCTCGATGGCGGCCGCCCGGCGGCGGCCGGTATCTACATGTACGTCGTCAAACTGGATGGAGATACACGAACCGGGCGGCTGATCCTGGTTCGCTGAGCGGGTGCGACTGCGCCGTATCCGGGTGTGCTTCGCAGGCATCCCTGCTGATTGGAGGTGGACGGAAATGCCATACACTGGTTTGAAAAGAGCGGCCCTGGCGGCGGGACTGATCCTCGCATCGGTATCCGCGGGCGTCTCCCAGGTGGCCGGCGAGCTCGTGGACATGGACGCCGTGGCGGCGATCCGCGCTGAAGGGCTCGAAAATTCGCATATGCAGCAGCTGGCCCACCACCTGACGGACGTCATCGGTCCCCGGCTGACGGGCTCGCCCGGAATGCGGGAGGCCAATGACTGGACCGCCAGCATGTTTTCCGAATGGGGACTGGCCAACGTGACGGTGGAGCCCTGGGGCGAGTTCGGTAGGGGCTGGCGGGAAGTGTCGTTCGCAGGCCGAATGGTGGCACCGTACCCGCAGCCCCTGAACGCCCGGGCCATGGCCTGGACCGGGAGCACGGATGGAATGGTCAGGGGTCCGGCGATCGTACTCACGGCCGATGGCGCGGAGGCACTTCTGGAGGAAGTCGAAGCTCAGAAATCGCAGCTGTCTGGAGCGATCGTGCTGGCCGCCGCTCCGACCGTGTCGGAGCCCGACTTCGAGCCGGAGGATTTGCGTTCATCGTTGGAAGACCTGCTCGGCGAGCCGGAAGAGCGTGAGGCTCGGCCGCAGATGACTCCTGAAGAACGTGAGAAGCGAATGGCGGAATGGCGTGCCCGGCGAGAAGCGATGCAGGCAGTCTCGGCGGTGCTCGAAGAAGCGGGAATCGCGGCGCGGCTCGTTCCTTCGTCGCGGGCTTACCAGCTGATCAGGGGCGGAGGAAATTCCGCCGGGCGGGACGCGGCGAGTCCCGAGCCGACACCGACGCTCGTGGTCTCACAGGAGCACTACGCCCAGATCCACCGGCTGGTCAGCGGAGGAACTCCGGTCGAGCTGGAGATACAGGTCGAAAACGAGTTCTTTGCCGACGACCTGAACAGTTACAACACTCTCGCGGACCTTCCGGGCGGTGACCTGGCCGATCAGTTCGTGATGATCGGCGGACACCTGGACTCTTGGCACTATGGGACCGGTGGTACGGACAACGCAGCCGGTTCACTCGTGATGATGGAGGCGATGCGGATCCTCAAGTCGCTCGGACAGACTCCGCGGCGCACGATCCGCATCGCGTTGTGGAGCGGGGAAGAGCAGGGCCTGCTCGGATCCCGCGGCTGGGTGGAAGATCACCCCGAGCTTCACGACCGGATTTCGGCGTATCTGAACGTCGACAACGGTACCGGGCGAATTCGTGGCATCTGGGATCAGTCGAATGAGAGAGCGATCCCGATCTTCGAGCAGACGCTTTGGCCGTTCCGGGATCTCGGTGTGGTCGCGGTCAAGCACGGGAATACCGGCGGTACAGATCATCTCGCTTTCGACGCCGTCGGGATTCCAGGATTCAACTTCATCCAGGACCCGATCGAGTACGGGACGCGCACCCATCACACTGCCGCGGACACGTACGAGCGAATGCTGCTGGATGACCTGCGCCAGGCGGCGGTCGTGGTGGCCGCAACGGCGTGGCACCTGGCGAACCGGGACGAAATGGTCCCGCGAAAGGAAATGCGCGAGGCTGCAGAGTAGGATCGAGGCCGGGCCCGAGGCTCAGGGAGCGTCGGGCCCGGCTTCCTTCATCTGCCGGACCCGATCCGGATTCGGCTCCACGAACAGGGTCTTCACCCGATCGGGAATCACGGCTCCGGCCGCTGCCTTCCGGGGTTTTCGAACGTATTTGCGACGCGTCCAGTCCACGGCGACAAGTCCGCTCGAGCGAGCCTCGCTGGAATCTGCGGCCGCCAGGGCGGCGTCCCTCAGGTCCGCCTCCGGCGGATTCTGTTCACGATTTGCCCACCGGAGGATCACGTGAGCACCCGCCGCCTGACGGGCATGCAGCCAGATATCGTCGGGCGCCGAATGCCGGAATGTCAGAGCATCGTTGGATCGAGCGGACCGACCGACCCGAATCTCGAGCCCCCCCGACGATACCAGCCGGCGGTAGGGCAGTGGAGCTCCCTTCTGGCCCGACTCCCGGGCAGCTGGCCCAGCCGCACCGCGGCCGCCGGCGATCTGCCACAATTCCTCGGTCGGTCCCGTCGCCGCCAGTGCAGAAGCCGCCTCTTCGAGGGCGGACAGTCTTGCCCGCGCAGCCGCAATCCGGGCCGGCAGCTCCCGCTCCGCCCGCTCCCGGCGGCGCGCCTTCTGAAAGAACTCCTCGGCGTTCGCAATCATGTCCCTCGAGGGATCCAATGGAATCCGACGCTCGGATCCATCAAAATCCTCGACAACGGCTTCGGAATCCCCGCGCTGGATTCTGTCCTTGTTCATCAGCAGAAGCTGCCCTGCCGAACGCAAGGCTGCTGATTCCTTACCCTGTCCGAGTTGTCTCTCGAGTGCTTTGCAGCGCTTGCGCGCCCTGGTTTCGCGCTCTCGAAGTGCCGCTTCGAGTTGCTCGAGTTCGTCCGAACGATCGGGCCCGAATGCGCTCGGGGATGGTTCCGCTTCTTCTCTCTGCGCTGCTTCGGCCATGGCGTCGAGCAAGGATCCGCTCGGTTCCGCGTCCGGCTCATCGAGTGAGACCGCATACGGTTGCAGGGAGTCACCTCTTGCCAGGGACCATGCTGCCTCCCTTCCGTCCACCGCTGGCGAACCGCTCGCCGCTGTCCGCAGTGCTTCCAGGCGCTCCAGCGCCGAACGGGCATCCCGCCCGGTCGCGCGATCGGATCCGAGCACGTAGTCCACGTTCAGCCGGCTCACCCAGGAGACGTCGCGCAACATCGCCCGTGCGCGCTCACCTGCCTCCTGTGCCGCCCACCAGCCGTCCCACTCTTCCGTGCCTGGCCGGGAGGTGCTCCACAGCCGCCCGCCCTCGGGTGGGCGGTACTCGGAACCCGGATACAGGCGCCGACCGCCCGCACGGCGGGGCCAAACGACGGCCCGAATCACGCCCTCCGACACGAGGAGAGCATTCCACTGGTTGGTATGCAGTTCGACCATCAGAACGTCGGGTTCGCGGCAAGGCGGGAGCGGGTGGTCAACTGAGCTCCTCTCGACCGGAGCCAGGTGAAACTCGATTCGCCGCTCATCAGGTCCGGCGGTCACATCCGCGACGTGAGCCGCACTTCTCAGGACGCCACGACCGCGAGCCCGCCTGGCCTTCCTGTCGAGGGCGCCGGGTAGCAGCAGTACCTGCCCGGCGGACGGATGGAGCATCCACACCAGCTGCTCGCCACCGTTGAACACAGCGCTGACCTGCCGCGTCTCCGGCTCGAAGTGCAGTTCCTCGAGGCGGCAGCCGACCAGCTTCCTCGCGAGTTCGCCCGCGAGGGCGCCGACGAGCACGGAATCGTAGCGGATCGCCATTCGTCTCCTGTTGCAGGCCCCTGGCGGGCGGAG
>JBDGUY010000151.1:0-4976 GCA_039585935.1 Gemmatimonadota bacterium | reverse complement strand
GCCGCCGACGCGCATGCCCCCGATTGAAAATACCCCGCCGGAACGCGTGGTCGTCTGGTAGGTGGTTCCGCTGGGATCGTGCCGCGCTGTGACCGTGACACCGACCAGTGGCAGGGCGTCGGCATTCGTCACCACACCGTTGACACCGCCTGAGGTCACGCCCTGTGCTTGCAGGGTTCCCGTGGAAGCGAGGAGAAGCGCTGCCAATACGGTCAGCAGGCTGGACCCCGAATGGACGTGTAGCCGACGCCTCATAGCGGCCTCCTGAATAGGGGTGGGGTGTGTGGTCTGGTCCTGGTACAGTCGTCCTTCCCGAGGGCAAGAAACGTGACACGGTGCGATCAATTCGAGCCGCGTCATGGCACGAAGAATCGGGCGGGGGCAAGCCGTGAATTTCCGGTCAGTTGAGTGACGTCTCAGACGCCTTGCCCGGTGCGCAGCCACACCGGGGTCGCATCTGTTGCTTGCCTTGACCGCACCGATCGGGACGATCTGACACGAGCATAACACCGACAGCCCGATGGGGCCAAGCCCCCGGGTACGAAGAGCCTATCCGGACGCGGAAACCTCCGAGCCGGCGGCCTCCGAATCCCTCGCCAGCTCCAGCACGTCATCCCAGTCGACATCCCGGAAGTTGTGCATCGGACAGAATTTAGGGCCGCACATCGCGCAGAACTCCGCGGTCTTGAAGTAGTCGTCCGGCAACGTCTCATCGTGATAGGCACGTGCGGTGTCCGGGTCGATCGACAGCTCGAACTGCCGCTCCCAGTCGAACTCGAATCGGGCGCGAGACAGGGCATCGTCCCGATCGCGCGCGCCCCGGCGACCGCGGGCAATGTCGGCCGCGTGGGCCGCGATCCGGTAGGCGATCATGCCCTGTTTCACGTCATCCGGATTCGGCAGTCCCAGGTGCTCTTTTGGGGTCACGTAACACAGCATGTCGGTACCGTGCCACCCGACGATCGCGGCACCGATAGCGGAGGTGATGTGGTCGTAGCCGGGGGCGATGTCGGTGACCAGGGGCCCCAGCGTGTAGAACGGGGCGCCGTGGCAGATCTCTTTCTGCTTCCGGACGTTCATCTCCAGCTGGTCGAGCGGAACGTGACCGGGTCCCTCAATCATCACCTGCACCCCTCGCTCCCAGGCCCGAAGGGTCAGCTCGCCAAGCGTCTCGAGTTCGGCGAACTGGGCCGCGTCCGAGGCATCGGCCAGACACCCGGGTCGCAAGCCGTCACCCAGGCTCAGTGTGACGTCGTAAGCGGGGGCGATGTCGAGAATATCGTCGTATCTGTCGTACAGGGGGTTCTGTCGTCGGTGGTGGACCATCCATTGGGCGAGCAGTCCGCCGCCCCGGCTGACGATTCCCGTGACCCGGTGCTGCACGAGTGGCAGGTGCTCCAGGAGCACGCCGCAGTGCACCGTCATGTAATCCACCCCCTGCCGGGCCTGGTGCTCGATCGCCTCGAGCAGGTCGTCTGCCGCGAGGGAGGGAACGTCGCAATCGGCAATCGACTGGTAGATCGGCACGGTTCCGATCGGGACCGTGCTGGCCGCGAGGATGGCTTCCCTCGTCCCGTCGATGTCGGCGCCGGTGCTCAGGTCCATGACCGTGTCCGCACCCCAGCGAACGGCAAGATCGAGTTTGCCGACTTCCTCATCGAGGCTCGAAGTGGTGGGAGAATTGCCGATGTTGGCATTGATCTTCACTCTTGCCACCGCCCCGATTCCCATCGGGTCGAGCCTGCCGGCCAGGTGGTGATGATTCGCTGGAATGATCAGTCTACCGGCGGCGATCTCGGCGCGCACGGTCTCCGGATCGAGCTGCTCGCGCTCGGCGACACGCACCATCTGCAGCGTGATCTCGCCGGCAATGGCGGACTGAAGCTGTGTGGAATTCTGGCCCATCGTTTCTCCCTTCGCTGGCATTACCCAGAGCAGGTTCCAAGGGTATGATCTCAGCCCGCCGCAGTCGCGGTGGACACCCCCGTCAGTGATTCGAATGCGGGTGTGGTTTCCGTCTGCCTCAGCCGGCGTCGGTCGCGTCCGGCTTCATGAGACGGTCCTGGAAGTCCACGGCATCGGAGATCCGATTGACTTCCGAATCGATGCCCGACAGCTGTTGCTCGAGCAGGGCGATGCGATCCTTCATGATCGACAGCTCGGCAGGTGCCACATTCGACCTCGTAATCGCGATCGCCTCGGCGATCGGCTTAATCGCAAACCTGAGTGCGATCAGACTGACCGGCACGAGGACCGTGAGAGTCCCCATGATGATTCCGACGATCGGGACAAGATCTATTGGTACCTGCATGTGGCTATCAGCTCCCCTCGGAATCCCTGAGGCGTTCAAGACTCTGCTTCATCTCGTCGGTCGGCACGTCGCACATCGGGCACATCGAGCCGGTGCACGACTCACCCATTTCCAGGCAGATGACCTCGTCTTCCTTCTCCCCGGTGACGGGATTCGTGCGCGCGCCCTGATTCACGACGACTTCGACCTGGCGATCGCACGCGGAGCAGTAGGCGAGGTGCTTGTCCATCAGCTCTCCTTCCCGGAAGACATCCCCGGCAGCGGATCTCTGGAGCGAGGCGTGACGTCGCACGAAGCCGGGTCGGACGAACAGGATCCTCCGCAATCTCCGCCGCACCCCCGCCGCGCTCCCGGCCGGTACAGCCCGTAGGCCACGAACAGTGCCACGAATCCCAGTATGCCCAGAGCTGTCTCCACCGTCCAGTCGCCTCCCGTCGTCTCAGGTACTGAACAACCCCGCGAATCCCATGAACGCGAGAGATAGACTACCGGCGATGATCAGTACGAGGCCCATGTTTCGGGCCACCGCCGGAATGCTCGACAACTCCGATGTCTCACGGATCGAAGCCATCAGCACCAGGGCAAGCGTGAGTCCGAGTCCCGCACCGATCGCGAACGACAGTCCCTCGAGGAAGTCGTACCCCCGGTTGGTCTGAAAGATGGCGAATCCGAGGATCGCGCAATTCGTGGTGATCAACGGCAGGAAGATCCCGAGCTCCCGAAACAGGGTCGGGCTGATCTTCTTGATCGCCATCTCCACGATCTGGACCAGCGAGGCGATCACCACGATGAACGAGATGACTCTCAGGTACGGGGCATGGGGCAGGATGTAAGTATTCAGCACCCAGGCGCAGATCGAGGTGATCACCAGCACGAAGATGTTGGCCAGGCCCATCCGCAGTGCCGTGCCGACGCGGGCCGAGACCCCCATGAACGGGCACAGACCGAGGAACAGGCTCAGCGTGAAGTTGCTGATCAGCATCGCCGAAATCAGGATCCAGAACAGTTCGCCCATCAGGCCGCCTCCTCCCTCGAAGGAGTCGCGACTCCGTGAGGCCACTGCCTGACACGGATCGATTCCAACTTCCGTTCCTGCCACCAGCCGAACGCGAGCAGGATGAACCCGAGCGTGAGGAATCCGCCCGGCGGGAGGATGAAGATCACCCACGGCTCGAACCCGTCGCCGAACAGACTGATGCCGAGGATCGAGCCGTTCCCCAGCACCTCCCGGAACGTGCCCATCATCAGCATGGCGATCATGAATCCCGTGCCGGTGCCAACGGCGTCGAGCAGCGATCTGCCGATCGGCCGCTTGGAGGCGAACGCCTCCTGCCGACCGAGGATCATACAGTTCACGACGATCAGCGCGATGAACGCACCGAGTTCCTTGTGGATCAGCGGCACGACGGCGGCAAGCACGAGGTCGGCGATCGTCACGAACGTGGCGATGATCAGGATATAGGCCGAGATCCGGACTTCGTGCGGGATCACCTTCTTGAACATGGACACGAGCAGGCTCGAACCCACCAACACGAAGAAGGTGGCGATGCCCATGGCGAGGGAATTCGCGACCGTATTCGTCACGGCGAGCGCCGGGCACAGGCCCAGCAGCTGCACGAGTACCGGGTTTTCCTTCCAGATCCCGCGTATCAGGTCCTGCGTCGGAGTCGTGGCTCTCATGATCCGCTCTCGCCCGGTTTCGGTGCCCCGCCCGCGCCGGTGGCCGAAGCCGCGGTCGCGGCGGGGTCCGCCGAGCTCAGCACCGGCTCGAGCGCCTCGATCCGGTGGTTGATGATCCCGATCACCGTGCGCGACGAGATCGTCGCTCCGGTGATCATGTCGACCTCGTTCTCACTCCCGGTTCCCGCTCCGATCTTCACTCCCTCCAGCGGGGAAGCCGCCTGCTCGAATTCGGCCACGAACGCCGAGTCCTTGTAGATCTTGTCTCCCAGTCCCGGCGTCTCCTTACTCTCCAGCACCTTCATAGCCAGCACGCGCCCGGCGTCCGGGTCATATCCAAAAATCACCAGGATGAAGTCCTGGAAGCCCGGCTCCTGGCCGGTGATCGCATAGCCGATCGGCTGGCCGTCGCCGTCCATCCCCAGGTGGACCTTTTCGGCCGTGATCGTGTCCGCCCCGGCGGGAGGGGTCTCCGACAGCGCGCCGTCCACCACGTACCAGGTCTGCACGGATTCGGGGCTGTGCAGAACCTCCTGGATCGCTTCGCGCAGAACCATGGCGCGGTACGCCTGGATGCGGGGATTCGCCCAACCGAACACCAGGACGATGACCAGGCCCGCCAGCGCACCAGCCGTGGCCAGAGTCGTGATCAGGCGGGCGGAGGAAGTCGGCGGTCGCTCCGGCGGCTGCGGCGGGCCACCCGGCGGTCCGCCGCCCGGTTCCAGCTCTGCCCGCGGATCGTCGGCGACCTGAGGAAGCTCCTTCATGCGGTCGCCTCCTCTCTCTTTCGTTCATGCCCGAATACACGGGGTTGGGTAGCCCGGTTGATGAACGGAACCATCGCGTTCATCAGGAGGATCGCGTACATGACCCCCTCGGGCAGGCCGCCCCACACCCGGATCAGCACGACGAGCAGGCCAATTCCGATTCCGTAGATCCAGGCCCCCCGGGGAGTGACAGGCGAGGTGACCATGTCCGTCGCCAT
>JBDGUY010000150.1:0-5531 GCA_039585935.1 Gemmatimonadota bacterium | reverse complement strand
CCGCATAAACCAGCGCCCACCAGCGCTGGTCAGCGCATAAGTCCGGCATGGGGTAGTTCGCAGGCTGCGCCTGCTCAATGTCTCGCCTTATGGCTCGACGGCAGGAGGTCGCGAGTAGTCTCTCAGGGTTCGCCTGCTCGAAGGTCTCGGCTGCGCCTCGACGGCAGATCTCGCCGCCCCGATTAGCAGAAAGCCCTTCAAATGGCGGGCTTTCGTGCATCCGGATGCGTCCTACGAGCTACCTCTTGGTAAGGTGCAGTTTCCGGTCAGTACTCGAGATTCATTACGTAGATGTCGCTCTCGTACTCGGAGAGCGCGAAGTAGAGGCGGTCGCCGGACTCGTACGCAGTTAGCCAGAAGATCGGGCGTGCCGGATCGTCGATCACCAGCTGGCGCGGCTCACTTCCATGCGGAGCCATCGACCAGATTCCTGCGCGTCCATCCTCATGCCTACCAGAAAAGTAGAGTGCCGACCCGTCGTTCGTGAATCTGAACAACGCAGCCCTTAGGAATCCCTTCTGGGACAGATCGATGCGCCGAAGTACACACAATCTCCTCGCCATCCAGCGACCAGTGGGGGAACAGGCACTGGAAATCCGTCAGGTTCAAGGGCTCGCCCCACGAGCCGTGGACTGAATCCCTTCGCATGACCCAGAGGGACTCGATGCCTGAAGAATCGTCGCCCTGCGAGTGGAACGCGATCGCGAGTCCATCCGGTGCCCACGTCGGCCCCACGTCGAAGCCTGGGCCTGTGACGATTGCGCTCGATGTGCTGCCATCAGCGGTGATCAGATAGATATCGTCATTAGAGATCAGGATTTCCGTACCGTCCGGCGACCATTGCGGCGCCCATACGTCCAGCGGAAGGTCCGCGAGAAGTTGTGCGTCGCCACCGTCGAGCGGCTGCTTGTATATGTCAAAGTTGCCGCGACGATTGCTGTCGTACGCCAGCCACTCTCCGTCGGGGGAGATGTTCATTGCCTCGATGACCTGATTGCCTGAGGTAACGGGCTCTGCATCGCGACTCGAAACGGGGCCCGATTCCAGAACCGGCAAGGACCAGATGTTCTGCCGGTGCAGGAACTTCGAGTACGCGAGCCTCGCCCCGTCGCTCGAGACGGAGATGGTATGTGCGTCCGTACCTGCGGCCACTACCCGCGGTTCTCCAAGTGGGCCATCCGGGCCGATCGCGACGGAGTAGATGCCTCGGGGTCCGTCACGATCCGAAACGAACAGCAGATGCCGGCTGTCCGGGAGCCACTGCGGGCTCATGTTCAGGTGGTCCTCCGTAGTGATGGGATATGGCTCCCCTCCCTCGGAATCGACGACCCAGATCGATGACGGAGACGTGTTCCCGCTCGTCAGCCAGGGCTGGTTGCCGTTTACGTACGCAATCTGGCTGCCATCCGGCGACCAGGTGAGGGAGTGCGGCAGCCAGGCCAGTGGTGGATGCACCGCAAGAAGCTCTGGTTGCGGGTCTTCGACGCTATAGATGTAAAGGCTGTCCTGGATGAAGAACGCCGCTCGCGTGCCGTCACGTGACCGCGCGTGCTGAGACGATCTCCTCGGGGTGTGAAGGGTTCGAAGTACGCCACCACGCGCACCCATTTCGCGCAAGGAGCACCCGGTGTCAAGCGTGCCCACCGATAAGCTGCGATTCTCACACACGACGAGCTGGATCGCGGTCTCTGAGCTCCACCGGGGCAACAGAATCCCGCTCATCTCGGCAGCCAGCAGCGATTCGCTGTCTCCGATTTCCACCGCACTCCGAACGGCCAACTTGGGGTTAATCATCTCGCCCGAGAGGTAAGCGACTTCTCGTCCGTCGGGGGACAGAGCGGGCTGGAACTCGACACCCGGATCGTTGGTCACCTGAACGATCCCTCCCGCCTCGATGCGAAGCCCTTCTTCCGGCGACGATGTTGGTGCAAGGACAGCGATCGCTCCTACCGATAGGGCGACGCCCGCGAGCACCGATCCGAACACCAGCCGCCTGTTCCTCTCGGATCGTTTCGGTCTCGTATCAGCGGTGGCGGCAGCTTGAGTTGCTTGCAGGGCTTCGAGGAATTCTTGCGCGGTCGCGAAGCGGTCGGCTGGGACCTTGGACAACGCTCTGGCGATCGCAGCATCCACTGCCTTCGGCACTGTCTCGCGCAGCACGCGGATGCTCGGGATGGTATCGGAGGCCTTCTTCGCCAGAACCGCCTGCGGCGTCGCCCCCGTGTACGGCGGCTCGCCTGCGAGCATCTCGTACAGGACGCATCCCAGCGAGTAGATGTCGCTGCGGCCGTCCACTCTTGTGTCGCCTGCCAACCGCTCGGGGCTCATGTAGGCGGGCGATCCGACGGAGATGCCCGTCCGCGTCAGACGGTCGCCTTCTTCGCCAACCACCCTGCCGATGCCGAAATCGGCAACGAGGGCGTGTCCCGATTCGAGCAGGATATTCCCCGGCTTGATGTCCCGATGCACCACCCCCTGCGCGTGCGCATATTCAAGGGCGCCCGCGACCTCTCGGATGATCTGGAGCGCGTCGGCCAGCGGCAGCTGCGGTTCACGATCGAGGCGATCCCGGAGAGACTCTCCCTTCACGTATGGTGTAACGTAGTACAGCAGGCCGTCGGCCTCACCGGAGTCGTAGAGCTGCAGGATGTGAGGGTGGTGGAGCCGACTCGCAATCTCGATCTCGCGCAGGAAACGCTCCGCGCCCATCGCGCCCGCAAGCTCGGGGCGGAACACCTTCAGCGCGACGTCCCGGTGGTGCTTCAAATCAGTGGCGAGGAAGACGACGGCCATGCCACCCTCGCCTATCTGCCGGTCGATTCTGTACCGATCGTTTAGCAGAGACCGGAGACGTTCAAACGGATCAGCCACTCGTGTGCTCCCTTGCTAGGTGTCTCGGCTCCGAGTCCTATCGGCTGTTCAGGGGGCTGCTCGACTATACGCAAGGCATCCGATCGTTTGAAGTGCTCTTTCGTGCGGTGGGACACGGCAGAGGGAGCAGAAGGAGATCCTAACTGTAACCGTAGCTGTAACGAAATGAGGAGGAATGAGCGCAACTGTACGCAAGTGAAATCACCGAAATGCGCGTGAAATCAACTGTAAGCATGTGAGTGCATGTACCGCCACGCGAATGGGGTTCAGGAGGTCGCGAGTTCGAATCTCGCCGCCCCGATTGTGTAAGAGACGGCCCTGTCGGTAGTTACGGCAGAGCCGTTTTCTTCATCCTGGCAGCCCTGCGACGTCAACAGTAGCAAACGCGACCCTCGCAAGGCTGCCGGCAGGGAGCTATAGTACCACCGAGGCTGCAAACTAAATAGAAACAATGAAGTACCCGCCGGAGCCCCCCTCCTGGTAGGTGTGCCCCCTCGTTCAGGAGGTTTCCGATGCCAAGGCTCTCGTTCGCATATGCGTGCTCCCTGTTCTCTTTCCCGCTACTTGCAGCGTGCGGGAGCGGAGCAGATGCATCCAGTGATTGGCAGGGCACGATTCGAGACAGTGCCGGCGTAGCGATCGTCGAGAATCGGGATGCACCTCTGTGGGACGAGGGCGACGGATGGACCTTCACGAAGCTCGTCCGCGTCGGCGAGGCAGAAGGTGACCCGGAGTACCTGTTCGGGGCCTTGAGCGGTCTGCTGGTGATGTCGGATGGGCGATTCGCCGTCGGCGACTGGCATTCCCACAACGTGCGCTTTTTCTCGCACGAGGGTGAATTCCTTTTCGCGGTGGGCCGGAAGGGAACGGGTCCCGGAGAATTCGCAGGTGGGCCGGGACTGTACCTGGGTCCGGGAGATACGATCCTCGCCATCGATGGCCCGGCACGGAGGGCGAACATCATCGGGCCAGACGGTTCGTGGCTCGGTTCTTTTCCCACTACTGCCCGAGGCGGGTACAGCACGCGAAGTTGGGACGACGATGGAACGTCGGGGCTGATCGCGTCGATGCATCGCCCGTTGGCGGGAGAAGCTGCACCGGCTGATGCCGACTATTCGCTGATCATTCGCCGTGACCTTCACGGCGCGCATCTCGACACCCTCGCCTGGCTTCCGGCCCAGCACAAAGTCACGGAGAGTGGAGACACACAACTCTACCACTTCTATCGGGGCGCTGGGGAATACGATCTGTGTTTCGGCTCGCTGATTACGGGCCACAGCGACAACTGGAGATTCGTCTGGAAAACTCTTGACGGCCGGATCGAGCGGATCGCAACCCTGGATCGCCCGAGACTACCGATCACAGCCGAAGATCGACGGCTCTTCTTCGACAGTGTGGAAGCCGATTTCGCCGAGGACGGGCACTTGGGAGAGGCCGCAGCATACAAATCGCGAGTGCGATTCGAGGACACGTACCCAGCGTGGAAGAGGTTCGTTTGTGGACCCGAGGGATCCATCCTCGTGCAGCGGGTGCTTACAGTTTCCGAATCATACCCCGAGGTAAACACAGGCCTTGGGTTACCACTGGGTGGCGAATGGGACGCATTCGACAAAGAGGGGCGATACCTGGGTCTTGTTTCCTTGCCGGCCGAACCGCACCGCCATGCCTTCGCCCGGCTGGCTGCCGGCGATTGGGTCATGATAGGTGTAGAAACGGATGAAATGGACGTCGAGTTCGTTGGCGTCTGGAAGGTTGAGGGCATTGGGAGCCGCTAATCGTCCCTACGCTGCGAAGTTATACTGTAACCGTAGCTGTAACGAAATGAGGAGGAATGAGCGCAACTGTGCGAAAGTGAAATCGCGGAAATGCGAGTGAATGCAAGTGTATGCAGGTGAGTGCACGTACCGCCACGCGAATGGGGTAGTCTCGCGAGCCTCGCTCGCTCGAAGGTCTCACCGCTTGCGCGGCTCGACGGCAGGAGGTCGCGAGTAAGTCTCACACGCTACGCCTGCTCGAAGGTCTCGCCTTTGGCTCGATAGCGAATCTCGCCGCCCCGATTGAGTAAAAGACGGTTCTGTGGGGAGTTACGGCAGGGCCGCCTTTTCTTTGTTCGTAACAGTGTCAAGAAACAGTGACAAAAGGGGTAGATTCGATTTGACGCCCCGACGCCATCCGGCGACCCGTACACGTTCGATGAGTACGAGGGCACGTTCCGCGAAACCGGCTTCGCGAAGAGCGAGCTGCATCGCCTGAACGGGCCCCCGCAATCCGTCATCGTATCGACCAAATAGCCAATAGGCCCCCGAGCGGCTCGAAATAGACCTCTCCGAGCCCCGCCCTTCTCTTGTGCGGATCCGCTGTCCGGCGGAGGTTCTACTCTCGTTCGACCGCTCCTCTAACCACCTGGATGGACGATGAGAACCAAGAAGATCCTCGGGCTTCCCGCGCTCGCGCTTGCCACCATGAGCCTGCTGCTCCTCAGTGCACTCGCCACGCCGGCCGACGCGCAGGAGAAGCCAGAGAAAGAGAACGATAAAGAGGAGAAGAAGGGTCTCCCGCTCGAGCCGACCCGCACGCTTCGATTCACGGCGGAGAGCGGCACCTGGATCTCTCTCGACGTGAGCCCGGACGGCTCCCGGATCGTCTTCGATCACCTCGGG
>JBDGUY010000149.1:0-4999 GCA_039585935.1 Gemmatimonadota bacterium | reverse complement strand
GGAAGAGACGAATCGGAGGTCTCGACCTATTCGACCGAGACAGGAGAGGCTGAGGCCGCAGCGCCGGCGCGTCAGAAGAAGCGTCCCAAGCGGCGGCCGAAACCGGAATTGATCAAGCGTCGCCTTCATCCTACCGACCCGGAGCCAGGTACGGGGGATGTGGCAGATGTGGCGGTCGTCGTGGCCGAGCCCGAGGCGGACCCTGGTGTCGAGCCGGAGGCCGACTCTGCCGCCGAGCCGGAACCGGCGCCGGTGGCGGTCGAGGCTGGAGGCTCCCCCGAAGACGAGCCGGCCACGAGCGCCAAGGATGATACGGAAGGCGCCGAACCAGAGAAGGCGCCAGCGGATGGCGGCTCGCCCTGAGCACGCAAAAGGGGGCCACCAGCGTGGCCCCCTTTTTTTTGATGTTCGCTGATTCCTATTGAACGGTGGAGTCCTCGTTCGGGATTCCGCATATCAGGAGAGAAGAGATCGATGGCTGGAATTACGGCGCAGGCGGTTAAGTCCTTGCGCGACCGAACGGGCGCGGGAATGATGGACTGCAAGAAGGCTCTCCTCGAAGCGGGAGGTGACGAAGAGCAGGCGATCGATCTGCTTCGTCAGTGGGGCGCCGCCAAGGCGGCGAAGCGCGCTGAGAGGGAGACATCTGAGGGGCTGGTTGAAATCGTGGCGCGGGATGGCGCGACTGGCATGGTGTCCGTGTCCAGTGAAACGGATTTCGTGGCGCGGAACAAGGAGTTCCAGGACTTCGCCAAGCGGCTTGCCGAAGCGGTGGTCGACAGCGATCTGTCGGACGGGGAAATCCTCTCGGGCGAGGAGTTGCTCGGTCGGCCCGGATTCGAGTCGTTCGCCGCGGAAGTGACAGACTTGCGATCGAAGATCGGTGAGAATATCCAGGTACACCGGGCGGTTCGGTACACCACGGGTGACGAAGGCGCCGTCGGTTCGTATCTCCATTTCGGCGGCCGAATCGGCGTAATGGTCGAACTGCTCGGAGGGAGTGGCGAGGCGGCACAAGACCTGGCCCGCGAAGTGGCGATGCACGTGGCCGCGTCCCGTCCGGTCGGTGTCCGCCCGGATGATATTCCGGAAGATGTACAGGAACGTGAGCGGGCCGTCCTCACTGAGCAGACCAGGGCCGAGGGCAAGCCCGAGCAGATTGTCGACAAGATCGTTGAAGGGCGAATGCGCAAGTATTTCGAGCAGCAGTCTCTTCTGATGCAGGCGTTCGTGAAGGATCCCGACCAGACGGTCGCGGAATTCCTCTCGGCGCAAGCAGGCGATGTTACCGTCCGTCGCTTTGCTCGCTTCGAAATCGGAGAGTAATCCAGGGGATAGCCCGTGTCAGAACTCCGGTATCCGAAAGCGCTCGTCAAGATCTCCGGTGAATCGCTGGCCGGCGACCAGGGGTTCGGCATCGAACCCCAGGTCGTCGAGAAGTTGACCCGCGAGGTCGGCGAGGTTCACGCGGCCGGCGTCCAACTCGGGCTGGTGGTCGGAGGCGGCAATATCGTGCGCGGTGCGGTCGCCAGCCAGCAGGGAATGGACCGGGTGTCAGCCGACTACATGGGTATGCTGGCGACCGTGATCAATGCACTGGCGCTTCAGGATGCTCTCGAGCGATCTGGGGTCGAGACGCGGGTTATGACTGCGATTCGCATGGAGGAGCTGGCGGAGCCTTACATCAGGCGCCGGGCTCTGCGCCACCTTGAAAAAGGCCGGGTCGTGATCTTTGCCGGCGGAACCGGGAATCCCTACTTCTCCACCGACACCGCTGCGGTTCTCCGGGCGATTGAAATCGATGCGGACGTGATTCTCAAGGCGACGAAAGTCGATGGTGTCTACTCGTCAGACCCGGTCGCGGATCCCGATGCGAAGTTCCTGGCGGAAGTCACCTATCGAGATGTGATCAACAACGAATTGCAGGTTATGGACGCGGCCGCGATTTCTCTGTGTCGCGAGAACGACCTTCCGGTCATCGTTCTAAATATCAGTAAGTCGGGCGCCATCCTCGCGGCTCTGCGGGGGGAGCGCATCGGAAGTCTCGTAACCTGAGAGGTGCAGCTCATGAAAAGCCCTGCTCTCAAAGAAGCTTCCGCGCAGATGGATCGGAACATCGAGGCGATCCAGCGAGAATTCGCCGGCGTGCGTACGGGTAAGGCATCTCCCGCGCTGCTCGACGTCGTTCAGGTCGAGGCGTACGAGTCGCGCATGCCGCTGAACCAGACGGCGACGATTTCGGCCCCGGATCCGCACATGCTGGTCGTGCAGCCGTGGGACGCGAATCTGGTGGCCGCGGTTTCGAAGGCGATTCAGGCAGCGAATCTGGGGCTCAACCCGTCCGTCGACGGAAACCTGGTCCGGGTGAGCATTCCGCCGCTCACTGAAGAGCGCCGTCGAGAGATGGTCAAGTTGCTCCACAAGTACGCCGAGGAAGGTCGGGTCGCCGTGCGACATGCCCGGCACAAGGCAAAGGCCGATATCGAGCACCACATGAAGGACGGCGAACTTGGCGAAGATGAAGGGCACCGCGAACTCGATGCGTTGCAGAGGCTCACGGACGAACACATTTCGAGGATCGACGAGCTGCTCAAGCAACGCGAAGCCGAAGTCATGGAGGTCTGAACGGCATGCGTGACGATACTGCGATGCCCTTGCCGGCAAAGAGCGACTTTCGCCAGGCACTACGGATCTACGTCGCCGGCCGCAATCGATTCTGGACGGCCGACGAAAAGCGTGTGGCTGCCGGCGGACCAGGTACATCCACGAAGCCCGACGTGGGCGGGATGACCGAGGCAGAGCCGCGAGCTGGAGTCGCCGTTCCGGTTCCCGAGACGCTGCAGTTCCATCGTGCGGCGGGAACCTGGAGGGACGAAGTCCCGGGAGGGCGCGGTTACCGGGCCAGGCCGCGAAACGACTGAACAGGACCCTTCGGACGATCGGAGGTCTCCCCTTTTGAGTGCCGTCTCCGGTCGGCTCGCGATTGCACTCTCCATTCGGCCGGACCTGGTTCCGGCCGGGTGCCACGTACTGGTGGCGTATTCGGGCGGACCCGACTCGACGGCGCTGCTCCACCTCCTGTCGCGACTCAGAACATCTCGTCGGATGCAGGTCAGTGCAGCGCATTTCGATCACGGACTTCGTCCGGAGTCGATCGAGGTCGCGGCCCGTTGCGTGCAGAGCTGCGAGTCGATCGGAATCGAGTGTCATGTCGGGCGCTCCTCCGACCAGTTGCCATTCAGTCACGCGGCGCTTCGATCGGCCCGATACGAATTCCTCGCCGCACGAGCCGCCGACCTCGGCGCAACACGCATTGCCACGGGTCACCAGGCCGACGACCAGGCCGAGACCGTGCTGCTGCGAATCCAGCGGGGGACCGGGCTTCGGGGACTGAGAGGGATTCCCGCGCATCGAGGCCCGATCGTCCGTCCCTTGCTCGACTTCCGCCGGCTCGAGCTTCTCCAATGGCTCCGGGAAAACGACATCCCGTTCGAGGACGATCCGGCTAACGCCGACCTGCGCTGGTCGCGAGCCAGAGTCCGACACATGCTCTTGCCGGCCCTCGCCGCCGCGCTTGGATCGGACCCGGTTCCGTCGTTGGTGCAGCTGGCTGACCGAGCGTCGGCCGTGGAGCGGTTGATCGGGGATGCTTCTGAGTCGCTTCTTTCGAGTTCCAGATCTTCGCTCCCCGACCCGGTGCGAGAGGAGTTCGCGAGACAGAGGTGGTTGTCTGAGCCTCCCCTGATGCGCGCTGAATCCCTGCGGTTGTGGGCGCGTCGGCGCGGAATCAGGCTGAGTCGCGGAGGAACCCGGGTGGCGATCGAGTTTATCACGCGTGGCCGCAGCGGAGGCAGCGTGAATCCGGCCGGTAACCTCCGTATTTCCCGGTCGTTCGGAACCCTCGTGTTCGAGATCGTCAGGAAATCCGATGTCACGTCAGGGAATGGAGATCAGGGAGGCACCTGTCCGATTCACGGTCCAGGAGCCGTGGCGCTACCGGTGGCGGTCGAGTTGGCCGCGGGCCGGGGCCGAAGTCTGGTCCGCATCGGGGGTCGAGCAATTCAGGTCGGCTGGAATTCGAGTCCGGGAAACGGGCGTGCATTGAACGCGACCGGCAGGGGAGCATCCGGCTGCGTTGCCCTTGCCGTGGGGGCCGAGCATTATCCGCTGCGGATTCGCGAATGGGTGCCTGGAGACCGAATTCACACGCGTGGTGGCACCAGGAAGCTGAAGAAGCTGTTCGTGGAGCAAAGAGTTCCCCGTGAGGATCGAAGGCGCCGCCCGGTATTGGTCGGCCGTTCAGGCCAGGTCATCTGGGTGTCCGGAGTGGCAGTAGCGGACTGGGCGCGGTCTGAGCCGGAGGAGGCCGACCTCCTGATCGAGATCGATGATGCTTGACCCTGCGTACACGGAAGTGCCTCAATCGACCGGAGAGTGGCTGGCTCGAGCCGGAGTCGCCCGGCTGCGTTCTGTCGTATATTCGGCTGAGCAGATCCAGGAGCGGGTCCGCCAAATGGCGATCGAGATCACGGCGTTCTATGGACACGACGCCGACCTCCTCGTTCTCGGCCTGCTGAAGGGCTCGTTCATATTCATGAGCGATCTCGTTCGCCACATTGAGCGCCCGCTTCACGTGGACTTCATCGTAGCCTCCAGCTACGGAACGGGGACGACCACGACGGGAGACGTCAAACTTCTGTATGATCCGACCGCGCCGATCGAGGGTAGGCATATCCTGCTCGTCGAGGATATCGTCGACAGCGGAAATACGATCGACCGACTGTCGGAGGCCCTGCGAACCAGGAAACCGGCATCGTTGGAACTCTGTGCCCTGTTGCACAAGCACGTCGCGCCGGACCTTGCACTTGATCCGAGGTGGGTGGGTTTCGACGCTCCGACCGATTTTCTGGTCGGGTACGGGCTCGATCACGCCGAGGACTTCAGGCACCTGCCGTTCGTCGCCAGTCTTGACGGCTGATACGGCCATGGTCAGGAATTT
>JBDGUY010000148.1:0-5035 GCA_039585935.1 Gemmatimonadota bacterium | reverse complement strand
TCGACGGGGGCCGGCGGACTCCCGCTCCGGGTCGAGGGCAGGGCCGTCTCGTTGCTCTCCGGCGGGTTCGATTCGCCTGTCGCGTCCTGGATGATGCTGCGTCGCGGCGTCGCACTCGACTACGTGTTCTGTAATCTGGGCGGGGAGGCGTACCGCCGGATGGTGCTCGAAGTCGCGAAACTGCTTGCCGAGCGCTGGAGTCACGGGACCAGCCCAGTCGTGCACGTCGTCGATTTTGAACCGGTAGTCGAAGAACTGAAGCGTGTCGTACGTCCCGCACTCCTCCAGGTGGCCCTGAAGCGCCAGATGTATCGAGTCGCGAATCGGATCGCCGGCCGGGTTCGAGCCGACGCGATCGTGACGGGAGAGGCCGTGGGACAGGTTTCCTCGCAGACCCTGGCGAATCTTCGGGCGATCGACAACGTGAGCCGGCTTCCGGTATTACGTCCGCTCGTGGGAATGGACAAGGACGAGATCATCGACCTGTCCAGGAGAATCGGCACCTACGCCCTTTCGGCTCGAGTTCAGGAACATTGCGCGATCACCGACGAAAGACCTGCCACTGCTTCCCGGTCTCGAACCCTGGATGCGGCGGAAGTGGATCTGGACCCGGAGCTCCTGCAGGCCCTCACCGACGAAGCCGAACGTGTGGATATTCGGGCGCTGGATCTCGTCGAGCTCGCCGGACGGGCCCTGTTCGTCGATGAAGACATCCCGGGATCCACGCGGGTCGACATGCGACCCGCAGATGCGAGGGAAGCCGTGCCTTGGTCGGGCGCACTGGTCCGATCATACGATGACCTGGCTCGCGGATTCAAAGAATTCGAGCCTACGCGGCCGGTCGTGCTCGTGTGTGCGCAGGGCCTTCTCAGCGCGCAGATCGCGGAACGGATGCAGGAGGCCGGGTTCGAGGCATACAGCCTGAGAGGAGGAGAACGGTCGCTTCGGCATGAGCGGATAGGGCCCCGTGTTCCCCCCACCGAGTCGAAGGAGCCTGAATCGTGAACGATTCCGATACCGGCGAGCGCGACCTGCTGGAGGCGATTCGAGAGGCCGGAGACCTGCCAGTCCACGTGGCCCTGATCATGGACGGAAACGGTCGCTGGGCCGGCGAGCGGAAACTCCCGCGCTGGATGGGACATCGGGAAGGCATGAAGTCGGTGCGCAGGTGTGTGGAGGCCGCTCTCGAGGTCGGTCTCGAACACCTTACCCTGTACGCTTTTTCCCGAGAGAATTGGGACCGACCGGCTGAGGAAGTGGAAGCCCTGATGTCGCTGCTCGTCGAATATGTCGAGCGCGAGTCAGAGGACCTGCTTCGCAATGGCGTCAGGGTCCTGGTGTTCGGTGAACTCGAGCGGCTGAGCGACAAGGCTCGAGAGTCGGTGAGGACTCTCGAGGCAACGACGGCGCCCGGGGACAAGCTGCAGTTGAATCTGGCGATCAGCTATGGATCGCGAGACGAGATTCTCAGAGCCGTCACGCGACTGGCCGAGCAGGTGTCCCAGGGTGAGATCCAGCCGACTGACGTCGATGCCGCTTTGTTCGAACAACAGTTGTACACCGCGGGCTGGCCCGACCCGGACCTGTTGATTCGCACCTCCGGGGAGTTACGGATCTCGAATTTCCTTCTGTGGCAGATCGCGTACGCGGAGCTTTACGTGACGCCGGTACTGTGGCCGGATTTCGGCAGGCAGGAACTCTTCGAGGCGATACTGGAATATCAGCGTCGGGAGCGGCGATTCGGCAGAGTCTCGACTTGATTCCGGTCGAATGGCGGGGGCAGTCGTGGTGGTCAAACGGCACGCAAATCACTTCGAGGGGGGGGCGTGGCATCTGAGCTGAGCAAACGACTGGCGGTGGCCGCCATCGGGATTCCGGTGTGCATCGCCGTCGCGTACACGGGAGGTGTCGTGTTCGCGGCAGGTCTCGGTGTCCTCGCGTACCTTGGTGTCGGCGAGATCGGCGCTATGCTCGGCGACCGTGGCAGGCGGCACATGAACCGGGTCGGAGCACTCCTGGCGGGTCTGTTTCCGCTCGCCGCCTTCCTGTTCGGCCCACAGGCCGTCGGCTGGCTCGCCGTAGCATGCCTGCTGGGCCTGCTGGGATTCGCGACGCTCCACATTCCGCCCGCGGAGATGCCCTTCCAGACGGCTGCACTCACGTTTACGGCTGTCCTGTATGTCGGCGGACTGCTCTCATTCGGAGTGTCGCTACGTGAGTTCCTTCCGGAGCGAATCGAGGGAACGCTGCTGTTCTTCCTGCCTGTCGTCGTCACCTGGATCGTGGATACATCAGCCTACACGGGCGGCAGGGCGATCGGACGGCGGAAGATGGCACCCGCCATCAGCCCGAATAAGACGATCGAAGGTGGATTGTCGGGACTGCTGGCCGGACCGGTTGCGACGGTGACCTATACGTGGATCGCCCTGCCGTTAGTCGCCGACAGTCTGGGTCTGGGGCTGATCGTGGTACTCGGATTCATGCTCGCTGCAGCCGCGATTCTCGGCGACCTGGTCGAATCCTCTCTCAAGCGTGAATGCCAGGTGAAGGATTCGTCGGCGCTGCTGCCGGGACACGGCGGGCTGCTGGACCGGATGGACTCCCTCCTGTGGACCATTCCCGTCGCATACTTCTTCATTGCGACGATTGCGTGACCGACATGCCGGTCGGCGTCACCCTCCTGGGAGCAACCGGCTCGATCGGCCGGTCGACGATTCACGTCATCGCCCGGCACCCGGACCGATTTCGCATCGTGGCCCTCACCGCGGCTCGGAGCACGGAGTCGCTCGATGAACTCGCTCGAGATCTCGATCCGGACTTCGTGGTCCTGGCCCACGACCGACCAACGGATTTCAAACCGCGCTGGACCGGCGAGTGGAAATACGGGGCTGACCAGCTTGCCGCCGCCGCAGCGGGCACCGAAGGCGGAATCGTCGTCAACGCCCTGGTTGGATATGCAGGTCTCGCATCGACCCTCTGTGCCCTTCAGTCCGGGCGGCGATTGGCACTGGCGAACAAGGAATCGCTCGTCGCCGGGGGCGAGCTGGTGCTCGAGGCCTGGCGGTCCGGTGGCGGAGAGCTCCTTCCGGTCGACAGTGAGCATAGCGCGATCCACCAGTGCCTGGTCGGCCGGCCGACCGAGGAGGTCTCCAAGCTGGTACTCACGGCATCCGGTGGACCGTTTCGTTCGTTGCCTGCTGATCAGTTCGCCTCGATCACCCCTGAAGACGCGCTTGCGCATCCGACGTGGAGTATGGGCGACAAGATCTCCGTCGATTCTGCCACTCTGGCCAACAAGGCGCTCGAAGTCATCGAAGCGCACCTGTTGTTCGGCGTGTCCTACGACCACATCGATGTTGTCGTCCATCCGTCGTCGATCGTGCATTCGTTCGTGGAATTCCGCGACGGATCGACGATTGCGCAAATGGGGCACCCTTCCATGGAGGTGCCGATCCTCTACGCCCTGGCGGCGCCGGAGCGCTTGCCTGACGAGTTCAGGTCGTTCGATCCGATCGCCGATGGTCCCCTGGAGTTCGAGCCGGTGCGGAAAGCCGAGTTCCCGATGTTCGGGCTCGGAGTGGAGGCCGGGCGGGCGGGCGGAACTCAGCCGGCGGTGTACAACGCCGCCAACGAGGTGGCGGTGCGGGCCTTCCTCGATCACGAACTGTCCTTTCCCGGCATCCCGGCGGTCGTAGAGGAGGTACTCACTGCAATGGAGCCCCGACCGGTCCGGTCGCTCGATGATCTCGAGGCTGTTGATCTCGAGGCGCGCGCTCGGGCCCGGGAGGCCATGCGATGCTTGTCGTGAGCGGAACTCGCCGCGACGTCCGGGGTGCAATCTTCGCTGAACGTGCGTGCCCGGCTTCCGCCGGAACGCCTGGGCAGTGCCGACAGCCGAAAGTCGAATACGGAATGAGCGAATGCTGACCACCATCCTCGCCACCGCAATTGTGCTGGGTGTCCTGATCCTGGTTCACGAACTCGGACACTTCTGGGCGGCCAAGCTCGTGGACATCGAGGTGTCACGTTTTTCCATCGGGTTCGGTCCGAAGCTTGTCGGATTCAAGCCGGGTGAGACGGAATACGTGATCTCGGCGCTGCCGCTCGGTGGATACGTGAAGATGGAAGGCATGATTGACGAAGAGGTGACTTCCGCCCTGGAAGGTGGCTCGACTGCCGAGGCCCGACAGCCCTCACCGCGAGACTTCGACACCAAGCCGTTGTGGGCCCGCTTTTTCGTGATCTCCGCTGGCGTGCTGATGAACTTCCTGTTCGCATTCGTGGCATTCAGCTTCATTGCCCACGAACGCGGGTTCTTCGAGCCGATCGTGGCAGAGGTGGCCGAGGGATCGCCTGCCGAGGCGATTGGACTTCTGCCCGGCGATCAGATTCGATCGGTGAATGGCAACAGGACGGACGACAGGTCGGACGTGACGCGTATGATCGCGCCACGTGCCGGTGAACAGCTCCGCCTGACCGTGGAACGGGACGGCCAGACGTTTGATGTCGAAGTCGTGCCGGAGGCCGTCCCCCTGTGGGACGAGATCGCACGCGACACGATCGACTACGGCCGGATCGGAGTGACCTTTCCGGCGGATGAAGACACGTACAGGGCACTCGGTGTCGGCGAGTCGATCGTTGCAGGAGCCCGCGAAACGGGCTCCTGGGTCAGCGAAGTCACCGGATTTTTTGCACAGCTGGTGACGGGTCGACGATCCCCGAAGGAACTCGGCGGACCGATCGTGATCGGCCAGCTATCCGGCCAGTTTGCCCGGGCAGGCTTCTGGCCACTGCTCGACTTCATGGCGATCATCAGTGTGAACCTGGCCGTCCTGAACCTGCTTCCGATTCCGGTACTCGACGGTGGACATCTGTTGTTCCTGACGATCGAGGCCCTGCGGGGTGGGAAGCCGGTCGGCATCGAACAACGGCTCCGGTTCTCCCAGATCGGTATGCTCCTGGTGCTCGGTCTGATGGTGTGGGCGTTCGCCAACGACATCATGAGGCTGGTAGGAGCCTGAGGGCTCCCGGACTC
>JBDGUY010000147.1:0-5087 GCA_039585935.1 Gemmatimonadota bacterium | reverse complement strand
GCCGGACAGGCACTGGGCGCCTGGTATCATGGCAGATCGGTGGGACTCTTCGGCGCTACCGGTGCCTACTCATTCGATTTCTTCAAGATCACCACAGCCGGCGAAGGCGGAGTGTTCGTCACCAACGACGAAGCCCGCTACCGGCTCGCTGACAGCTACGCCGACCATGGCCATGACCATGTCGGGTCGAACCGGGGGATGGAGAATCACCCGATCATCGGATTCAATTACCGGATCAGCGAGCTCCACGCCGCGGTCGGACTCGCCCAGATGCGCAGGCTCGATGCGGTCCGTTCGGCAAAGCGAGCGAACAAGGCGGTTCTCCGGGACCGGGTATCTGATCTTCCGGGACTCTCGTTCAGACGGATTCCGGATCCGGAGGGAGACTCCGGGACCTTCCTGAACCTGCTTCTCCCGGACCCTACGATCGCCGAGGCGGCTGTCGAGTCGCTGCACGCGGCGAATGTACCGGGCATCAATTACTGGTTCACCAACATGTACCACTTCATCAATCAATGGGACCACGTGAAAGACCTGGCCTCGGCGGCGCCCCTGGCGATCCATGCCCTGGGAGCCCCCCAGGACTATCGGACGCTCGAACTGCCGCGTTCGCAGGACGTCGTGGGTCGATTGATTTCGATCGGAATCGGCTGTGCGTGGGAGCCCGACCGGACGGAACGGATCTCCGATGACCTGCGGGCAGCTCTTGCCCGGGTCCTCGGGTGAAGAGCGGCGTGAGCATGCACAAGAACTTCCGAAATGTCGGTCAGCTCGTTTATGGCCGGGGTGCATTCGACCAGCTGGGATCGATTCTTGATCCGAAGCGGACGGCGGGAGAAGGGTACTTCGTCTTCCTCGTGGACGACTGGTTCGAGCGCCGCGAACTGCCTGGCAGGCTGCCGGCCGCCTCCGGAGATGTGGTCCGATTCATCGACGCGAGCCACGAGGAGCCGAAGACCGGCCAGGTCGATGCGCTGCGCGATGAACTTCTATCCGAACGGGGCCTTCCGGCCGGGGTCGTCGGGGTCGGCGGAGGCAGCGTGATGGACCTGGCGAAAGCGTTGTCCCTGATGTTCACCAACGAAGGCTCATCGGCGCTGTACCAGGGATTGAATCTGATCCAGCGGCCGGGTGTGTGGCATGCCGGTGTTCCGACGATTTCGGGCACCGGCGCCGAGGTCTCTATGACCGCCGTCTTGACCGGGCCGGAGAAGAAGCTCGGCCTCAAGTGCGAGTGGACTCCCTTCGATCAGCTCGTTCTCGATCCCGAGCTGACAGTGACGGTTCCTACGGATCACTGGTTCTATACGGGGATGGACTGCTACATCCACTGCATCGAAGCGGAGACGGGCAGACATTTCAACGCTTTCAGCAAGTCTTATGGGGACGGGGCGCTGTGGTTGTGCCGAGAGGTGTTCCTGGATGAGGGGGCCGGCAGGTCTCCGGACAACGACGAGAAACTGATGATCGCCTCTCTGTTCGGCGGACTCAGCCTCACATACTCGGAAGTCGGCGCCTGCCACGCGATCTCGTACGGGTTGTCCTATGTACTGGGCATGCGACACGGGATCGCGAACTGCGTTGCTTTCCGTCAGCTCCGCGATTTCTACCCTCGGGGCGTGGACGAATTCGAAGCAATGGTAGAGAAACACTCCGTCTTCCTCCCGGAGGGACTGGCCGCCGGTTGGACCGACGCACAGATATCCCGGATGGCGGAGATCGCCTACGGCCTTCCCCACATGTGGGATCACGCGATCGGGCCGGACTGGGCGAATGAGATCACGCTCGACCGTCTCGAGTCCATCTACCGCAGGCTGTAACAATGGCGACACGACGATTCGAGGTGGGCGGAATTGAGCTCGGTGGCGAGGAATTGTTCCTCATCTCAGGCCCCTGCGTGATCGAGGACGAGGCGGTGATGCTCAGGACCGCCGAGGAACTCCTCCGGATCGCGGAAGGCACCGGTATCGGGATCGTCTACAAGTCCTCATTCAGCAAGGATAACAGAAGCTCCCTCGATTACTATCGAGGGCCGGGGCTCGAGGATGGACTTCGACTTCTGGAGCGGATCCGGGACGAATTCGGCTTCCCGATCCTGTCCGATGTCCATACTCCCGCCCAGGCGACAGCGGCCGGAGAGGTACTGGACATCATCCAGATCCCGGCCTACCTGTGCATGCAGACGGAACTCGTGGTGGCTGCGGCCGACACCGGCAAGGTCGTGAACCTGAAGCACGGGCAGTTTCTGGCACCGGAAAACATGATCCGGCCCGTGGAGAAAGTGCTGGCTCGAGGCAACGAGCGGATCGTCCTGACCGAGCGCGGATACACCTTCGGCTACAATGACCTGGTCGTCGACCCGCGCGCGTTTCACCATCTGCGTGCTACCGGGTTCCCCACCGTATTCGACATCACGCACTCGATCCGCCGGTACGGGATTCCGAGCGCCGATCCGGCGGGTGGAGCACGCGAATTCCTGCCGACGATTGCCCGGGCGGGCGTGGCGGCGGGCGTGGACGGCGTATTCATCGAAACCCATCCGGATCCATCCCGGGCACTTTGCGACGCCGCGAGTCAGATGTGTGTATTCGACCTCGAGGCGTTTCTGGCTCCCTTACTCGACCTGCACGCGGTCGAAGTCCGTCACCGCGACCCGAGCTGAAGAGAGATTCGACATGGAGTTGTACCTTGACAGTGCGGACCGACAGGAGATCGAAGAAGCGTTCGGATTCGGCTTTCTGGATGGTCTGACGACAACGCCTACATTCATGCACCGGCACGGTATAGAAGACGTCGATGCGTACCTGCTGGAACTCGCGGAGATCGTCCCCGTCCTGCAGGTGGAAGCGTTGGGTGACACCTCCGAAGAAATCCGCGGCGAGGCCATCCGACAGGTCGAAATGGGCCTGGATCCCGCACGGACAGTATTCAAGATCCCGGTGTCGCTCGAGGGCATCAAGGCCTGCAGACGGCTGACAGACGAGGGGCTGCTCGTGAACGTCCATCTCGTGTACACGCTGCAGCAGGCCTACATGGCCATGCACGCGGGAGCGGCCTACGTGTGTCCGCTCGTGGGCCGACTGCAGGACCAGGGCCAGGACGCGCTCGCGCTGGTCGCGGATGCCGTCGACGCGGTAGAGCGGTTCGGCTACGACACGAGGGTCATGTTCTCATCCGTGCGCCATGTCGAGCACGTGCGGAACGCACTCCAGCTGGGGGCCCACACTGTCACGGTCCCGTTCTCCATCCTCACCCGGCTCACCGAGAACGTGTTCACGAGCGTGGGGACCGACCAGTTTCGGCAGCATACCCGAATGGTCACGAAGTCCGTCGGCGAGGTGATGAGCAGCGTAAACCCCATCGTGGCTCGGGGAATGGACCTGAGGGACGCAATCGTCAAGATGACCGAGTACGGTTTCGGCTGCGTGACGGTGATCGATGACGATGGAGGCCTGGTCGGAGTGTTCACGGACGGCGATCTTCGCCGGCTCCTGCAGCACGATGGAAGAGACGTACTCGACCAGCGCATGGGCGACCTCGAGTACGGTACGCCTATATCGGTGGAGCTCACCGCCAGGCTCAACGAGGCGAGTGAACTGTTTCACAGGCACAAGGTGGACAACCTGCTGGTGCTCGATCGCGGCCGTCCGGCGGGTATGCTCGACATTCAGGACCTTTGAGTCCCATGTCGGAACGGGAGCTCGGCGGACCGGGCATGGATCAGACTGATCGGGTCCTGGCGCCGTTTCGAGCCGGCGGCGCCTCGCTCGTGGCGTCGGTTGGAGAAATGAGGGCCCGGTTGGCCGGCGTCCGGGCATTCCTGTTCGACTGGGATGGCGTATTCAATACCGGCAGCAAGAGCGAAGACAGTTCGAGCGGTTTCTCCGAAGCCGATTCGATGGGAACGAACCTGCTTCGTTTCGCCTGGTGGCTGCGCGACCAGGGCGAGATTCCATTCACGGGGATTCTGACCGGTCAGGACAATCCGACCGCGGTGCGACTTGCCGAGCGTGAACGGTTTCAGGTGGTCTATCGCGGATTCCTGAACAAGCGTGTTGCGCTCGACGACCTGCAAACGCGATTCGACGTTCCGCCCGAGCAGATCTGTTTTCTGTTCGACGACGTGCTCGACTTCGGTGTCGCCGAACGGTGCGGGCTGCGGATTCTGATCCGCAACGGGGGAGCGCCGCTGCTCGCGCAGCACGCCGAACATGAGGGGCTGTGCGACTATGTAACCGGGCGCGAGGGAGGCGGTCACGCTGTTCGCGAGACTGCCGAACTCCTGCTGGGACTGACCGGGGACTATCGGCATGTCGTGGCGGAGCGGGCGTCTCATTCAGATCGGTACCGCCAGTATCTCGATCAGCGTAACCAGGGAGCCGTCGTGGTCCTGTCTCCCGGGGATGTGTGAAGCGCCCGGACTACGAGCAGTCGTGGGTTCAGCGGGAAATGAGGGCTGTGACCGAGTCGGGACCGGACAATTTCTCCACGTGACACCTCCACACGTCGGCTCCGAACTCCCACGCCGCGTCGAATATCCCCGAACCGCCTGCCGAGCTGGCTTCGATCATCTCGCCCTCGATCCGGATCGAAGCCGCCATGCCATCATCCATGATCCGATAGCTCCCGGCCGAATACCCGGCATCACCGTACGGAAGTTGCTCTCCCGTGGACGCACGGACTACCTGGAGCGTGAGTCCGTCGACCGGATCTCCAGCGCCATCGACGACGACTACACTCCACGAGCGGAACTCCTCGGTGCAGGCGATCGGATCGTTCGGATCCGGGGCTCCGGTACAGGCAATCACGGCGCACGGAAGGAGGGTCGAACCGAACAGCGATCGGATCGAGATGGGGTGGGCCACCGCCGAGACCCGTTCAGCCCAGCAGTGCCGCTCGAACACGCTCCAGCGCTTCGGCTGGATCGGCGGCTTGCGTGATGGTTCTCCCGACGACCAGGAAATCTGCGCCTGCCGCCCGGGCGGTGCCCGGAGTTGCCACGCGCATCTGATCCTGTGCACCCTGTCCAGCCAACCGGATTCCGGGCGTGACCACGAGGAACTCATCCCCGCAGGCCAACTTGATCG
>JBDGUY010000146.1:0-5657 GCA_039585935.1 Gemmatimonadota bacterium | reverse complement strand
GAACGGCGCTAGTTCCGTCCAGCGCTGGACCCCCTCGGCGGTATCCGGGCCTGAGCCGTCGTCTGCGACGATCACTTCGGCATCGCTGTACGTCTGATCCGCGAGCGAGGCCAGAACCCGGTCCAGGGCAGCCGGCCAGTTGTATGTGGCTACGACGACGGCGATGCGAGGCTCCGACCTCATCGGCTGGCGTTCTCGCGCAGGTAGAGCAGTTTCAGGTAGGTGTAGTAGCTGCCTTCCGCGTTCGATACGGCCAGCAGGAATCCCTCCCTGCCATCCAGGAATCCTGCCTTCAGTACGTATCCCCGGAAGAAGGTCCAGGTGGCGCGGGACAGCGCCTTGAGAAGGGAAGAGCGCTTCCCGCTCGCGAAGCGTCGCTCGGCCCCTGCGGTGGAGTAGCGGTTCACCTTGTCCTGCACCTCTTCCACGGTCGCGAACGAGTGGTGCAGGATCGGATTGTCGAGCCTTTCGATCTCGCCACCCACGATCAGCCGCTCGTGCACCGGGTCGTCACTGAACTGCCCGGCCGTCCGCCGGAACAGCCGCAGGTGGCGTTCGTTGCGCCAGTCTCCGTGGCGTATGAAGCGTCCCAGGTAGCTGGACCGGAAGGGAAGGACCAGGCCGTTCGCCCCGCAATTCGGCAGGCGAGCCTGAATTTCCTCCGCGAGGGCGGGCGTGACCCGTTCGTCGGCGTCGAGGCTCAGCACCCAGTCGCGGGTGGCGTGCGACAGAGCCCGGTTCTTCTGAATTCCGAATCCCGGCCAGTCCGTCTCGTACACCCTGTCGGTGTACGAGCGGCAGATCTCCACCGTCCGGTCGGTGCTGCCGCAGTCCAGCACGACGATCTCGTCCGCCCAGCGAACGGACTCGAGGCAGTCGGCGATGACGTGCTCTTCGTCGCGCGTGATGACGATGACGCTCACACCGGTTGTTTCGAGCGACGGCGCAATCGGCCCGGCCGGCTCAATTTGCTCAGCTGGCTCAATCGCCTCATTCGCTTCAAACGGCTCATCTGGCACTGCGAGTCTCCCCGTTCCGTCTCGGGCGGCTCACGCCGCGGGACCGGCGGGAACAGTACACAGTCGGCCCCGCCGGAGGCCAGATCGAGGCGGGTATGCCTCTCGCCTGTCACCCGGTATCGAGATACAATCGCGACTGGAGCCTGTGTCCCGAATCCGCCCCGTTGCGGTCGTCCATCTACCCGAAGGCGGCTCGATGCCGGCAGTCAAACTCAACCCGACCCCGTTTGCCGCATTGCTGATTCTCGCTTCCACGGCAACCGCACCGTTGTTCGGACAGGAGAATCCTCAAGACGACATGAACCTGAAGACGAGGACCCTCGTCGGCATGCCCCTGATCACCAACAACCCGGCGATGGAGACCGCCTTCGGCGCCGTCGGCATGTTCCTGTTCAAGCCGAACGCGCAGGATTCGATCTCGCCGCCGTCCACGCTCATGGCGACGGGACTGTATTCGACGAATGACAGCTACGTGTTCGTGGCGGGCGGAAAGTTCTTCCTGAAAGAGGATCACCTGAGACTGACCGGATTCGGAGGCACATCGAGAATCAACAACGACTTCGAATACGAGATCGAAAGCCAGGACGTTCATCTCGTTTACTCAGAGGTCCGCAGCTTCTTCGGAGTCGTGGCCGACCACAGCATCCCGAGCATCTCGAAGGACCTGTTCGTCGGGCTGCAGTACATGGGATTCTGGACGAGTTACAGCTTCACGCGGGGCACGGATGAACAGAACCAGTTCACGGAGGAGTTGTTCAGCAGGCTCGGGATCGAAGATAATTACCTGTCGAGCATCGGCGTTCCGGTGTCCTTCGACACGCGGGACTACCCGTTCTATCCGACCTCGGGCTGGGATGTGACCGTACGGCCGAAGTTCTTCGCCACCTGGCTCGGCGGCGACAACAACTATACGGACATCGACTATGATGCCCGGTACTATTACAGCTTCGATCCGACGAAAGTGATGGCCTTTCAACTGGCCGGCGGCAGCGCGTTCGGAGACGTTCCGTTCGGTGGATACCAGATGTATGGAGCCCGGAACACGTTGCGCGGCTATGCGATGGGCAAGTACCGCGGCGAGCACATGGTAGCCGGGCAGGCGGAATTCCGGTGGACGTTTCACGGCCGGTTCGGCGCGGTCGGTTTCGCGGGGCTCGGAACCGTGTGGGGCGGCGAGCTCCCCGAGGGGAAGGAAGTCTTCGAGAAGGGCTTGCTCCCCAGCGTCGGGGCAGGTCTCCGCTTCACGCTTTCCACCGAGAAACGGATCAACGCGCGGATCGACTACGCGGTCGGAGTGAACGGTAACGACGGACTGTATATCGGGATCATGGAGGCCTTTTAGCCAACGGCAGCCTGATGGCAATTTGACCCTCGGCAGCATTGCCGACTCGGAAAGGATGCGAACAGTGCGAAACTCGGGCAAAGCCGCTCTCTCCCTTCTTGCTCTGGCAGGAATCTCGGGCCTGGTCGCGTGCGGCTCGGGCGAGCCGGAGATCCAGGGGGAAGTCACGATTTCTCCACCCACCGGACAGGTGTGGGCCTGGCGGTCGCTGTCGGGCAGCGACCCCATCGAGGTCGCGACTCCAGAGCATTACACGCTCGATTTCGGTGAGGATGGCCGATACGGCATCCGCGCTGACTGCAACCGCGGGCAGGGCGGATACACGTTCGACGCCGGTCGCCTCGTCATCAATCCGGGTCCAATGACGATGGCAGCGTGTCCGCCGGGGTCCTACGATTCGCGGTTCCTGGCGCTGCTGGGCGAGGTGGAGACTGCCACCAGGTCAGGCGATCGGCTTACCCTGGAACTCACCGACGGCAGCTCGATGTTGTTCGAGCCGCTACCGACTTCCGCAGCGCTCGGCGGGACCGAGACGCTGGGTGGGTCGGAGTGGGAGATCAGCGCCTACAACAACGGAAGAGGCGGAGTGAGGACCCTCGTGGCGGCGACGCGGATGTCGATCGCGTTCGGCGAGGACGGGACCGTGTCGGGTTCGTCGGGCTGCAACACGTTCAGCGGCACCTACTTTGACGACGGCGCGACCATCGAGATCGGCCCCCTGGCAGTGACGCAGAAAATGTGCGCCGAGGAGGATCTGATGGAGCAGGAAGAGCAGTTCCTCGCGGCGCTCGGCAACTCCACGATGTACGAGATCCGTGGGGACCGGCTTCAGTTTCGCAACGCGGAGGGGGCCTTGCAGGTGGACCTGTCCCGCTGACGGAATCGGGCCGGGCGGCGCGCGCTACCCGGCCCCAGCCTCGATCAGCGCTTCGCCCGTTCCGCCAGGAACCGCCGACACTCGATCTCCTCGAGTGTGCGTGACTCGTCGGTCTGGATGACGAAATCGCCCCACTCGCCCTCCGGCGCGGGCTCGAACGAGTCGACGTCTTCCACCGGCTGCATGGAGATGATCAGCCTGCTCGTGCCCGGCCGGTACGCCTCGAGGTGCTCGGGCGTGCCGGTGCCGCGCTCGACGTGGAATCCTCCGACCATGTGCAGTACCAGGGCGCCGGGGTGATCGGCCAGGTACTCGGAGATCCAGTAAGCCATCGACGCGTCCCACAGCACCTGGCTGTCCATCTGGTTCCCCATGTTCCCGTGCGCCCCGGCCGGCGCGCGGGCCACGGCGTCCTCGCCTTCGGCGATCAACTGCTCGACCGGGATGCCGCACTTCATTCCCTCTTCTTCCATCACCCCGGAGATGACCTCGATCCACTGCTTTCGATACTCTCCCGAGGCGTTCCCGTAGGGGAGGGGAGGCAGACTCGCCTTCGCCTCGGCCGACAGCTCACCCAGGGACTCACGCCCGAGCCTGGTGACGCGGTTCGCGTATCGCCGCGGCGCATTTGCGGCGATCACCGCGAGGCCGTTCTCTTTCGCGAAATCGACCATCGGGCGGTAGTCCGTCTCGTAGCGCGGCCACGGCCGGCCGTCTGCCTTGAATGCTCGGTCGGTGATCAGGTCGGCCAGGTACTCATCCACGATCGGCTGCGTATCCCGCTGGAAGAACTCGAGCGACAGGGCGACGGGGCGCGCGTCGGCGCCGGCGGTCGCCGGGTCGCCATAAGCTTCGTATGCCCGCTTCCACAGTTCGGCCTCGAGCATGTGCTGGGTCGGATCGTCGTGCGTCTCACCCACGAACACGACCGTGTGCGGAGCCATCGCAGCGACGATGTCGTCGAGCGTCGCGGGCTGACCGGCGCCGGTGTACACGCGATATTCGCCGGCCGTGTAGGCAGTGTCGTCGGCGAGCGGGACGCCGGGAGTGGAGTCCTGGGCATGGGTGGTAGTCGGAACAGTGGCCGTACCGGCGACGGAAAGCAGCAGCACGGCTATCGGCGAAATCGGGAATTTCGTTGTCGCATTCATGCGGTGGATACTAGCACGCAGATGGGTCCGCCGGGAGGCGACAACCGGACTGCGCCCGCACTTCCTGCGTCCGAGGCTCTACTTCGTCGGCACGACCAGCACCGGCACGGGTGATTTCCGAATCACGCCCGCCGATACGCTGCCCACCACGAGGTCGAACAACTTCCCACGGCCGTGCGACCCGACGACGATCACTTCGGCGCCGACCTTCTCGGCCTCGTTCAGGATCGTCTCGATCGTGGGTCCCTGGACCAGCAGCGCCGTGACCTGATGTCCGCGGTCACGCAGGCGCCCGGCAAGGGACTGTATCTGCTCGTGCTCCTGGTGGAATTCCTTCGCGACCTGGTCCCGGACTTCTTCGGGGCCTGCTTCGAATCCGACGAAGTCCGGGTCGGGCTCCGCGACGTGCAGCAGGTAAATTTCGCGGTTGGGCGCGGCGAGCCGCTGGACGATTTCCAGCTGATCTTCGGCCACGCTCGAGAAGTCGAGGGCTACCAGGAGGCTCACGTTCCGCGCTCCATTCGAGGGCTCACGTTCCCAACTCCGGTCGGTTGATTCCGCTCTCCGCCATCCGCTGCTTCAATATACCGGCGAGGGCGCGGGTCCACCGCTCCTTGTCGTCGGGGGTCTTCACGTCCGACAGTTCCGGGTAGTCCTCGAAGTGGACGCCGACGGCATCGGCGGCTCCGATGATCGGCTCCCACACGCGCTCCCGGGGTGTGGCCTGACGCTCGAACTCCCGGAACCAGTCGCTCGACGGCGGTCGGATGAACACGACCTCTCCGCCCCGGGCCCTGATCGCCTCGACGTTCGACGTCACGGTCTCGAGCAATTCCGCGAACGCCGCCTGCGCAACGTCTTCGGGCGGTGGCGGTGGCAGGTTCTCGAGGATCGACTGCCAGGTGAAGGTGGCGATCTCGTTGTAGGCGGGATCGTCCTCGACCTTGTTCCACATGTCGGTCTCACGGTCGCGCCACGTGTTCGACAGCTTCCGTACCTCGGGCGGCTCGTAGGGAAGCCCCGCCCGTTCCGGCCACCAGGGTTGCCGGTCCAGCACCGTAAACAGCCGCGTGTCGAAGTTGTAGAACGCGAACGTGCGCTCGAGCGGATAGGACAGCTTCTGCCCCATCCACTGGGATGGCGTCTCGTCCCTGTATCGTTCCAGGGCCGATTCCCTCCGACCCGTTCCCGGCATCAGAACCAGTGGCGGCGTGACTCCGACGACGAGAAGACCCCGAAAATCTTCGTCGGCCGCGATCTCCCCGAAC